>NZ_JBPWAP010000003.1:0-261529 GCF_051776705.1 Bacillus cereus group sp. BceL291
GGTGGTCGGCAACACTCTATCTACAAATTTAAGTATCTCATAAAAATAGATACTCTTGGGTTTATAGGTACATCCCGTCCCTAAAAAACCTAACTTAATCATACGAGGAGGTGAGGAGAATGGAGGTAACTAAGATGTATAAAAATGATGCATTTAAAAAGTACTTAAACTTGGAAAAACCAAAGAATGAAGGAGAAAATGATATTTATGTTTACGGTACAATCGGTGAAAGTTGGTGGGAAGAATCCGTTTCGGCTAATGCGATTAAACGTAAATTAAATAATGTCAAAGATGGCGACATTCATTTATATATTAATTCATTTGGCGGTAGCGTATTTGATGGTATATCAATTTACAACCAATTAAAAAGGCATTCCTCAAAAGTCATTGTTCATGTTGATGGTATTGCAGCGTCGGCAGCATCATTAATTGCTATGGCTGGGGATGAAATTATTATGCCAGCGAATGCAATGCTAATGGTCCATCGGGCGTCTACATTTGCATGGGGTAATAGAGAAGTATTTGAACAACAATTAAATGCACTTGATAAGATCGATCAGTCCGTTACAAATACTTACATGAAACGTTTTGTAGGTGAACGTTCTGAAATGGAAGACTTATTAAAAAATGAAACATGGTTAACCGCAGAAGAGTGTAAGGCGTTTGGTTTGTGTGATGAAATTGCGGATGAAACAGAAGAGCCTAACGAAGAACCAAGTCCAGAAGATGTGAAAAATAATTTACTTCAGAAATACACAGCAAAGGCAGGGCAAAAAACGTCAAATCAAGTTGAGGGCGTTGAAGAGCCTAAAAAACCAATAACTAATATGATGATGAACTACTTAGAAAATAATAAGTAGTTCTTTTATTTTGGAGGGAGAATCATTTATGACGATTAAAAATCTAGATCGTGTAGATAACAGTATGGAAGACGTGAAAGACGAATTTAAAGCAGCAATTGAAAAGAATGATAATGAAGCATATGCAAAAGCCATGACGAAAATGGCGAATGTAATTCAAACAAACATTTTGAATGAAGTTACGCCAGCGGTTCAAACTGAAATTGCAAGTAATTTAAATAATCAAGCGGTATTAAACTCCCGTGGGTTACATGCTCTAACTAACGAAGAGCGCTCATACTACAATGAAGTAATTGCAAGTGGTGAAGCATTTGCAGGAGTCGAAAAATTAATTCCAGCGACAGTTATTGATCGCGTGTTTGAAGAGTTAGTAAGAAATCGTCCTTTACTTCAAGCAATTGATTTTATTAATGTAACAGGATTAACAGAATGGATTATGAAGAAAGGTGAAATCCCAGCAGCATGGTGGGGGAAATTATGCGATGACATTAAACAGGTCATTGATGAAGGATTTGAGAAAGTTCAATTAAACCTTTATAAATTAAGCGCATATATCCCTGTTTGTAAAGCAATGTTAGATCTAGGTCCAGAGTGGCTAGATCGTTATGTTCGTACGGTTTTGATGGAATCTATGTATATTGCTCTTGAACAAGCTGTCATTAGTGGTACAGGTAAAGAGCAACCTATTGGCATGATGAAAAATTTAGACGGGGCTGTAGTTGGTGGTATTTATCCAGATAAAACAGCAGTTGCATTAAATGATTTATCGCCCAAAACATTAGGTAAAGAAATTATGGCCCCTCTAACAAACAACGGAAAACGAAATGTAGCAAATGTAATTATGGTTGTAAATCCTATGGATTATTGGGCACGTATTTTCCCAGCCATTACTTTCCAAAATGCAAATGGGGAATACGTTCAAAATACAGCTATTCCTATTCAGTTTATCCAATCAACAGAAGTTCCTAATGGAAAATCAGTAACTGGGATGGCGAAAGATTACTTTCTAGGAGTGGGATCTACACAAAAAATTGAATTCTCAGATGAAGTGAAATTCATCGAAGACGAGCGTGTATATATTGGAAAACAATATGCAAATGGTCGTCCGAAGGATAATAAATCGTTCCTTGTGTTTGATATTAGTAAATTAGGAGAGAAAGCAAGTACTCCAACGGCTTAATGGTTAGAAGGTGATACAAATGGATAATCTTTTGCAAGAATTAAAAGACGTTCTTAAAATCACATGGAATGAAGAGGATGCTAGTTTAATAAAACTTTTGGAAAAAGGAGAGGCGTATTTGTCAGGATTAACAAATGCGTCTTTTGATTTTTCAAAGGAGCTAACCCCGAAAGATTTGCTATTAGAGCGTTGCAGGTATGTTTATAACAATGCAGGTGATGAGTTTGAAAAAAATTATAAAAAAGAATTATCCAGGCTTATTTTAGATGTGGCTTTAGGAAAAGTTGGTGTAATCAATGGCTCTAAAATCGTATAGAGAAACTTTAAATGATGGATTTCTACAATACGGATATAAAAAAACAGAGCGTTCAGAAGAGGGGAAAAGAATAGGTGAGAAGTTTCGTGAAGAAGGAAAGCTTGCCTATAAAGTGATGTCTTTACGGGACAGTGATTACAAAATGGTGGGCGTTTTAACAACGGGATTAGACTTAAAAGTTAAAACACTGTATCCACCTTCCTTTAGAAAGATAAATAAAAATAAACTTAAGGTATTAATGGATGGAATCGAATATGACGTGATTAAAGTGGATCATGATTCTAACAAACAATACCTTTTCTTTTATTTGCAGCAGGCGGTGAAATCTCGTGAATGAAAAATCTAAAAGGCTTATGAAGGAGCAGAGAAGTGGCATTAAAAAAGCCCTTGAAGACGGATTTAAGCTTTTAGTGGTTGAGGATGAACTAGCAGAAGATGAGGAATCGCAGTTAACAGAAGAGGGATACAACTGTTTTATTTTGGAATATGGTGAGTTTCGACCGTCTTCTAATGAGCGTACAATTTCTCAAAGCATATATGTTAGTTATTTATCGGAAAATCAATCGAATTTAGATGAGCAGGTCATTGATATTATTTCATGGGTTGGCAAGGTGAAAATGGTATCCTTTGTAGTTTCTAAAAGCGATCGCCTTCAAGTGAAAGATACAGATCGTTTTATTGATCGTGTTGTTTTTACGTTTAAGAGGGTGATTCCAATTGAGTGCATTTGAGCTTGATTATGAAGCGATAGAAAAGCTTGAAGAAAAAATGCGGTTATTACCAAATAAGATGGAACCTACAATCAATACCATCCTCCACACGGAAGGTATACGAATTGCAATAGAAGAGATTACAAAGCTGATTCCGGTATCTCGTTCTAAATGGAGTGTTCGAAATAAAACCCATGCAAAAGATAGCAACTGGTCCAAAAGCGAAAAGATGAATTTAGGTTTTAGGATATTGGCCCGTGGTGGAGCAGCTAATAAAAAAGGATCGTTTGGTTATCTAGTCTTTCCAAACGAAGGAAGAGGTTCGCATAATCCTTTAGAACAGCGATTTGCGGAGCGTGGGATTGTAAACGCTAGGCCAAGAATTTTAGGAGAGCTACACAAAGGTGTAGATACAGTATTGGAGGAGGAATTTTAAATGGTTAAAGTAATTGAAGAATTTGATTCCGTGTCGATTGCGAATGCAAGTATTCAATTTAAGAAGAAAGGAACGCAAGAGCTAGGAACAAAATTTGGATGTGTAGGATCAATTGAAGGGGAACCAGAAAATAAGGAAATGAAAAAGGTATGTGGTGGCGTGACGTTGAAAAAGAAAGCGAAAACCACGGAACTTAAAGTTACTGTTTCAGCGTATATTCCTGTTAAAGTAGCAAGAGATTATTTTGGTTTTAATACAACTGGATTAAAGCCGGGTGTATGGGCGTTCGGTAGTGATTCAAAGGGATATGATTTTGTATTTACGGCTGACGTAGTAGATGAGTTTGAAGATGTTGTAAAACTTATTGCGTTTCCAAATTGCTCAAACTCCACTGGTTTTAAATTTGCTATTGCAAATGGTGAGGAAGAATTGGCAATGATGGAATTAGAATTCTCGGCTTTACCAGATGATTTAAATAAATTCTATTATGAAGCGTTTGTGGATGAATTAGCAGATGCAACAGTCGCTCAAAAGTGGCATACACAATTTAATTCAGCTCTTGTTAAAGGAACAGCTTCAGCTTAAAGCCCTAGCTTCATACAGGGCTTTTTCTTTTGGATTTAAATGAGAAGAAAATGAAAGTGAGGAAATAGCAGATGAAAGTACAAAAAATAACATTAAAAGAAGTCGAATTTGTAGAAGTAGAAGGTGAGTATGAAAAACGTTTTATTAATAAACAGAACTATCCGGCGTTTTTAACCAATTACGCTTTAAAAAAGGGACAAGAAGAAGGGCTTATTACTAGTTCAATTATTGCTGATATCGTGAAATTCCAAGCATTAGATGGATTAAGAAATGAGGATAATAAAGATTTATCAGCTTTAGAACAAATCGATCAAACAAGTATTCATAAAGTGATTTATATGGCGTTTAAAGGCGCAAACCCAAAAGAAAAGTTAACATTTGATGATTTCTTACAGAAGTATCATGATTCATTAGCAGAATCTATGGAACTATATACGAAGCTGGTTGTTGATGTAATTAGTCAAGATCCAAATCAATTTGCCGCAGCATTGAAAAAAAGTACAAATAGCGGCGGTAACGGTGAAAAAAAGTAAAAAATCCAGACATTAAAATCGAATGTGTGGAAGATAAATACGTCTTGTATTGTCTAGTCTCTGGAATAGATCCAGAGACTTTTTGGCATGAGCCAATTTCGTCTGTTGAGCGTATTTACGCGGGGATTACAGCGTTTGAAGCATGGCGTAACAATCCCAAGTAAAGGTAGGTGAGAAAATGGCAAGAAATAATTCGGAAGTTGAAGTTATATTTAAAGCGCAAAATAAAGATTTTAATGATGCTATGAAGGGCATGAATCAGGAAACTAAAAAACTTCGTCAAGAAATGAAATTACAAGAAGAGCAGATGAAGTTAAATGCTACTGATTCAGAAAAACTACAAGCAAAACTTCAAAATCTTTCCCAACAATATGCAGTTGCACAAAAGGCTACGCAAGCAACGGCTGAACATTTACAACGTGCTAAAGAACTGTACGGAGAAAATTCTACTGTTGTAGCAAAGCTGGAATCGAAATTACGAAGTCAACAAATAACAGAACAACAGTTAGCGAATAGTATTAAACAAACTTCTGAAAGTTTAAAACAGGCGAGAGATGCTGAGCAGGAAAGAACAAGTGAAACAGCTAAAGCAGCTCAAAAACTGAAAGAGCTAAAAGGACAGGAAGAACAGTTACAATCTTCTCTTTCTAAGTTAAATGCTCAATACGAGTTGCAAAAAGCAACGCTTGGTGAGAATGCTTCAGAAATAGAAAAGTTACGTTTAAAAATAGATAACCTTGGAGAGCAACATACTGTTGCAGCTAGTAAAGTACAAAACTATCAGAAACAGTTAGATCAAGCCAAACAGCAGTATGGTGAAAATGCTAGTGAAATCCAAAGATATGAAACGCAGCTAATACAAGCTCGGACAGCAGAACAGCAGTTGCAGAATCAATTAAGTGCGACAAATAAAAGTTTGCAGGAACAAGAAAACGCAACGAAACAGTTAAAGACATTCTTTGATGCGACTGAAACGAGTGTAGATCATTTTGCAAATGCATTAGGAAATAACCTTACAAACGCAATACGAAACGGTACAGCGACAGCTAGGCAGTTAGAACAAGCGATCCAAATCATCGGCCGTGAAGCATTAGGTTCAGAAGCAGATATTGAGAAATTACAGCGATCTCTTCGTTCAATAGATGATGGAAACTCATTACAACAAGTTCGAAATGACTTGAGAGACATTTCACGAGAAGCAGAAAGAGCATCGCACAGCTTTAAAGAATTAGATATCGGTTTAGAAAATATTCTTGGTGGATTAATGGCTGGTGGTGGTATTTCAGGAGCCATTGAGCAAGCGCTTGATACTTCTAAATTAAAAACAAAAATTGACGTTTCTTTTGAAGTTCCAGCATCTTCTAAAAAATCGGTAGAAGAAGCAGTTCGTGGTGTAGAAGCCTATGGTGTTGATGTAGAGGAAGCACTGGAGGGTACACGTAGACAATGGGCGTTAAATCAAACTGTCAGTGATAAAGCTAATGCTTCCATTGTAAAAGGAGCAGGAGCCATTGCAAGTGCTTATGCAGGTATAGATTTTACTGAGTTAATTCAAGAAGCGAATGAAATTGGTAATGAATTAGGGATAACTAGTGATACGGCTTTAGGGCTAACGAATCGTCTGTTGAAAATTGGCTTTCCTCCTGAGCAATTAGACATTATTGCTGAATATGGTGGGCAGCTAACACGAGCGGGTTACAATGCTGAAGAAGTACAAGCGATTATGGAGGCTGGTGTTGATACAGGTACCTGGAATTAGATTATAGTTCCCTTGTATGGCGACATACAATGAAAAACTCCTTTAATTCAGTGGAACTCTCAAATGAGACAATACTGAGCGAAGCCTTTTAATTAAGGAACGTGCAACGACTAGTCGAGAGACGTAGGGTGTAAGCAAACGACACTCGAAACGGGGAGCAACTCAAGTAGTTGAAGATATAGTCTAATCTATGCGGTGACGTATAGCAGTTCATAAGAGAACGGGCGTGATGTTGCGAATCACGTTGACTACAAATGATTGATAATCTCTTAGATGGATTAAAAGAAGGCCGTGTTAAAGCGGCTGAATTTGGTCAAGGTGTCGACAAGTCTATGAAAGAAGCTCTTGAAGGTACTAAAATATCGGCTGATCAGTTAGAAAAGTGGGGCAAATCTGTCGCTAAAGGCGGTAAAGAAGGTTCAGCAGCTATGACAGATATTGCTAAAGCATTGGCTAGTATTGAAGATGAAACAAAGCGAAATGAGATTGGTGTTAAGCTTTTCGGAACGATGTATGAAGATCAAGGCCAGAATATCACCAATACACTTATTGGCGCTCAAGATAAAGTTATAGATTTAAACAAGAATCAAGAACAGCTAAATGAAATGATTAAGAAAATGGATGCCAGCCCAGCTGTAAAGTTTCAAAAAGCTATGAATGACTTAAAAATGGCACTTGAACCTGTTCTGGGCGTCATCGCGGATGTAATTAGTGCTTTTGCGGGATTTGTTTCAGAACATCCAGCATTAGCGGCAGCTATAACAACAATTGTAACTGCGCTCGGAATTCTTGTTGGAGCATGTATGGCGTTAGCCCCAGTATTTGTCACCTTATCCAGTATAGCTGGTATATTGGGTGTAAGTATTGGGGCTGTTGCTGGTCCAGTTGCATTAGTAGCAGGTGGAGTGATAGCCGCATCGGCAGCTATTGCTGGATTGGTCATTTGGATGCGAAATTTATGGCAGACCAATGAAGGTTTCAAGAATAGCATAAATGGTGTAATTGCAAGTACACAAAGATTTATAGATACGATGGCTTCATTAAGTAATTATCTATTTCAGACGGCAAAAACCGGAGATTATCTAAATGTATGGATTACTAATTTACCAGAAGGATTTCAAAAGGCGGCTGAAATAATAGGGCTGGCAGTCAGCAAGATACGTGAAGCGTGCCTTCATCTTTTTGATGCAGTAAAAGCTGTTTTTTCGGGAGATTTTAGCCAGTTAGGTGAAATTTTCAAGACGATTGGCCCTACTATAGCGGGAGCAATTATTGGTGGGCTTCCTGGTGTTCTCATCTCTGTATCTCGTTATTTGCCAGCCATTGCAGAGTATTTGAATGCAAACTCCGGAATTATAATTGAAACCATAACAAATATTTTTACCAATATAGCTAATTTCGTAACAACGGTATTACCGCAATTTCTTGAAGCAGGATCACAAATGATTTCAAACCTTGTAAACGGTTTGGTTGTAGCGGCTCCAATTATGCTCGAAGCTATCGTTGGGATTATAAATACAATTTCGCAGATGATTGCTACCTATCTCCCCATGATTGTTCAAATGGGAATACAAATCATTCAAACTTTAATTTCTGGGATTGTACAAGTCTTACCTACTCTGATAGAAACAGGACTTCAATTGATTCTAACTTTAATAAACGGAATTATGCAGATGCTTCCACAGTTAATCCAAATAGCTGTAACGATTATTCAAACTATTATTAATGGAATTATGTCATTTTTACCCCAGCTAATTGAAATGGGAATAAATTTATTAGTTTCATTAATCACAGGAATCACACAAGCTTTACCTATGATTGCTTTAGCGATTATTACAGTCATTACAACTTTAATTGAAGCCATTACAGCGAATTTACCTATGATAATTGAAGCTGGTGTTAAGGTTTTAACTAGCTTGATAGACGGAATCATTAAAATGCTACCGCAACTTATTGATTTAGCGATAAATCTTATCACCAAAGTGGCGGATACTTTATTAACAAACTTACCTAAAATAATTGAATCCGGTGTAAAGATTTTAATGGCCATTATTGATGGAATTGTAAAAGTGTTACCACAGCTTATAAATGCAGCATTAGATTTAATTGTCAAAATAGCATCTACATTAATTGCGAACTTGCCGAAGATACTGGAAGCAGGCGTAAAGATTTTGCTTATGTTGATTGCTGGGATTGTAAAGGTGATACCGGAATTAATTGCAGCCGCATTAAAGCTAATTGTTACTTTAGCAGGAGAGTTAATTAAGAATCTACCTAAAATCCTTGAAGCTGGTGTTCAACTAATTTGGGCTTTAATAAAAGGGATTGTCAGCATGGTAGGGCAATTAGGTTCGACAATTGTAACAGATATTGTACCGAAAATCGTTGACACATTAAGAAAAATCGATCTATTTAAGATAGGTAAAGATATCATAAGTGGATTGATAGATGGTCTAGGTAGCATGGCTGGTAAAGTGTTAAGTAAGGTGAAGTCTATAGGTAACGATATTCTTGATGGTTTTACTTCCTTCTTCGACATCCATAGTCCATCTCGAAAAATGAGGGATCAGGTTGGTAAACAAGTTGGTGCGGGGCTTGCTGTTGGTATGGAACAATCAATTTCAACAGTTCTTGCAGCAGCTAAAAACTTAGCGAATTCAGTATATTCAGTATTAGAAACAACATTAAATACTTTCAATAGCTCCACTGTAAATGACATGATGAATAACAATCCTCTTCGGAGTTATTTTGAAGCAATTTTATATGATGGAGATTATCTTAATGATTGGATTACTCATTTACCAATGGATATGAGAGATGCATTAAAAGCAGTTGGGAAAGAATTAGAACAGTTCACTCTTGATGGAGTAGAAGACGATAGTCCTATTGCGCGGTATATTCGTAGCATACTAGAGGGGGGAGACCCAGCTCAAGATATACTAAAAGAATTTAACAATTCGAATAAGTGGCTAGAAATTGGTAAAAAAATATCTAGTTTCAGAGAGCAAATTTTTAGAGACTTTTATAATGCTCCAAACCAAAAGACAAACAAAAGTAATGGGTTACAATCCGCACTTAATAATATTTCAAACATGGTTGATGATACTTTTAAAAAGTTGAATTTATATGGGATAAACAAACAAGATAACATCGCTTCTAATCTGTCAGCATTAGCGACAGGAGCAGTTCAACCGATTGTTCAACAAATTGATAGCGGTCCTGTAGAAATTAATTTTTATAACACAATTAATAATGAACGTGATGTTGATCGCATGTTTGAAAAAGCAAATGATTGGTTTGCTGAGCGTGGCCGTAATGTAAAAATAGGAATAGGGAGGACTTAAATTGCTAGACATAGGTATCGATAATCAGTTAGCAAGTGACTATGGAATATGTATGGTAGAACGCCCTGTTATTCCTACAGCAGAACAGGAAGTAGAACATATTGAAGTGCCGGGTAGACATGGTTCACTTACAAAAAAAGGGGCGTTTAAAGACGTCCCTTTAAAAATAAAGTTCAATATGCTTGAAGATGAGAATATTAAGCCATTAGTTCGGCGCATGAAGGCTTGGTTGATGAATGGCAAGACACTATATTTTACAGATGATGATGTGTATCGAAAAATTAAACATGTTGTAGTAGGTGATATTGCAAATGAAATTGAAGAACACGGTGAGTTTGAAGTCGACTTTAAGCTTGATCCGTTTGAGTATACAGAAGATGCAAACATAATGTTGAGTACTCCTGGATCTATTTATAATCCAGGTACAATGGAATCAACTCCAATGTTGTTTGTTGCTGGGAATGGTACAATTCGAATTTTTATTAATGATGTTTCTTTTCAGATTAAAGATGTAAATGGTTCTGTTGTAATAGATTCAGAATTATTAGAGGCATACAGTGGCACAGTATCAATGAATGATAAGATGATTGGTGGTTTTCCAGAATTCCAAATAGGAGAAAATAAAATAGAGTGGTCAGGTGCTATTCAATTTATTTCAATTCAACCAAGATGGAGATATAAATAATGATTACTTTATATAAACCAAATGAAACAGATTTTACGCATAACGGAATTGGTGTTTTAGATAAACATATTTATAGTGCAACTGTTGAGGAAGAACTCAACGGTTTATTTGTTTTTAATTTTAATTATCCTTTATTTGCTCCATATGGAACGAAGATTGACGGAATGAGCATCATAAAAGTTCCTACTCCTGATGGGGATCAGTTATTTCGCGTGGTGACTCCTAAAGTGAGTATGGGAGAAATCAAAGCGGTTTGTTACCATATTTTTTATGATTTAACGGAAAACTTGATTGAAGACATATTTATTCAACCCACAAATGGTAGTGCGGCTATGGCTAGGTTATCATCAGGTTGTCAATATAAGCATCCTTTTACTTTTTATTCTGATGTAACAAATATATCCACCGCACGTATTGTTCGAAAGAATCCAGTTGAAGCAATGTTGGATACGAGCCAAGATAACTCATTCGTAAATCGATGGGGTGGCGAATTAAAAAGAGATAACTTTGATGTAAAGATGTTGAAAAGCCGAGGATCTAACCGTGGAGTAGTTATCAGGCATAAAAAAGATTTGTTAGGGTATGAGGGAAGTGTGGACTGGAAAAGCCCTACTACCAGAATTATGCCACAAGGGTTTGACGGATTGTTATTACCAGAAAAATATGTAGATAGTCCACTGATTAATAAGTATCCACATCCGAGAATACGAGTTATTGAATTTAATCATATAAAAGCAGCTATTGGTAAAAATGCAAATGATGAAGACGCATTACCTGTAGAAGAAGCATATAAAAGGTTACGTCAAGCCGCTAAAGCAATGTTTGATATTCAGATGATAGATCAACCGAAAGCGACATATAAGGTTGAATTTCAAGAGTTGTCTCAAACAGAGGAGTATAAAGAATATAAAATTTTGCAGCGTGTCTGGATGGGCGATATTGTTACAGTTAAACATGAGGAAGATGGTATTGATATTCAAGCAAAAGTCATTGCGTATAAATATGATCCGATTAAAAAGGAATATATCAATGTAACCATTGGTAACTTTAAAGAATCTTTTACAGATATGGCTGGTAAGGTAGATCAAATTCAACAAGATTTATCCAATATGCCAGGATCTTTACTGGATGCAGCGAAAGAAAATGCAACAAAACTAATCAATTCAGGATTTGGTGGAAATGTTCGTGTATATCCAGACCGAATTCTAATTATGGATACAAAAAATGAAATGACAGCTTCAAAAGTGTGGCAGTGGAACATAAATGGATTAGGGTATTCATCAAACGGGGTAAATGGTCCTTATGAAATAGCAATAACAAAAGATGGGCGTATTGTTGCGGATTTCATTACTACGGGAGTATTGACTGGAAATGTGATTAGAGGTGGAGAAATAACAGGAACTACTCTTAGAACTGCCAATGATTCTAATTATGTCTCTATTTCCAAACAGTTTATTAGGTTAATGGAATCGTATATCACTCGGATTTTCATGGGCTATTATATAAATCAAAGTAATGTCATGCAACCCACTATTGTATTAGGTGGCAACAATGATATAACAGCAACGCAGGGTGCAGTGTTAGTTTACCAACTCGAAAGTTCTCCAAAGTCAGGAGGAATCGGAATCTCAAATGGATACCTAAATGGTGATCCAAACAGAGTCTATTTTTCAGCGGGCCTTGCGTTTAATCAAAATGGACATGCAGAACTAAGGGCGGATCAAAGCCTAGAACTAGAGTCAAAACAATCCTATGCTTCTTTGAGAAGCCAAAATAATCTTTTTCTAGAAAGTAGAACAGGTGGTGCTTATTTCACTGCAAAAGAAGGGTTTAATTTCCGCCAAAATGGAGATCGAGTTGTGGATTTGAAGTTGACACCTGGTGGAGATAGCGACATCGTATTTCAGAACATTTTATTACGGAACAACAGAAATTATGATAGTACTTATGTGCAAGTGAAAAGTGCAGGGGGAACTTATTTCAACGGTGTTTTAGCAGCAGATTTTAAAGTATCTTCTAAAAAGAAATATAAAACAAATATACGTGATATTAAATTTGATGCGTTAGAGAAGGTAATGGGCTGGGAAATTAAACAGTACAACCTTAAGACAGAAGTAGCCGAGTTGTATGATATGCGTATGAAACGTAAAGAAGGAGATCCAATCCTTACAACAAATGATATTACAACTCATTATGGACTTGTACTTCCGGATGAATCAAAAGAAAATGGTGTTGGCATCTATGGAATGATTTCGCAGACTGTTAAAGCATTTCAGGAGTATGTAACCAAAACAGATGCTAGAATCGAAGAATTAGAGCCAATAAAGCCTAAAGGGAATGTAAAACACAGGAACAAAGTAAAACGTCAAAGAAGACCGCCTAGACGCGTGAAAAGGAATAGTTAGAGAGAGGTGTAGTCATGCGAAATGAGGAAATTATTATAGATTTAGCAGATCCTGTGTTTACCAAAACAATTCGTTCGAGGCAAAATGATAAAAACGGATTGAAGATTACTGTAAATGTAAGAGAAAAGGGGCAACTTGTTGATTTAACAGGGTATGCAGTGAAGTACGAAGCGATTAATCAAGTCGGACTATTCGTTCGAGATGATGCCCAAATAGTCGATGCAAAGAATGGTGTATTTTCATATACGTTGTCCTCACAAGCTGTTTCCACATCGGATGATTGGACAGCTTATTTTGTTATGGAAAAAAGTACAGAACGAATGAGTACACCAGACATTCGGATTACATTAAGGCGAGATGTAAAAGAAGGTAATATTAAAATCGAAAACTATATTTCTGAGTTTGAGATTATTAAGAAAACATTAGACGAGTTGCAGCAGAAATTAAATGCTATGGATGTTGTTAGGAAAAGCGGAGACACCATGCCTGGCAACCTCTTGTTTGACAGGGCAGGCACAGCTAATACTAACAAAATAGCATTCTCTACGGCAGGAATTGAAGAGCTCAACTTCTACCAAACAGGGGATGGTTATTACGGGATTAGGGATGTTAAAGGAAATCAAGGTGTTTGGGATTATAATCGTAACAATAAAACCTTTAATGTTTCCGCTAATACAAACCTTGTTAAGAAAGCTGGCGACATTATAAATGGATTACTTGAATTTAAGATCGATAACGCAATTGTGCTGGGAAGTCGTTCTTATAAGACAGTCATTCGCAAAGGGGCGCAGGGAGAGCTGATTTTTGCTCCTTCTACAAAGGAACAGGGGGATACTTGGGATTGGTCCAAAAGAGTAGAATTTCGAACTGATGGAACAATTAAACAAGCAACTGATACAGGGTGGATTAACCTTTCAATAACTGGAGCGGAAAGTGTCGCTGATAGAAATATGAAATATAAAAAAAGTGGTGAGCAGATATCTGTCATTGGATCAGTTAGAAATCCGACAAATACAACAGTATTCGCAACCCTTCCGGCTGGATTTCGCCCTGTCCAAAATATTGCTTTCCCAGCACTTGCTTATGGCAATGGACCAACAGTTTGTGAAGTTACAGTTAAAAGTGATGGTGGGATTTTCGTAAATGGTGTTCAGAGTGGTAATACAATTCATATTGCGATGAACTTTTTAATTTAGTTATTACAGATTAAGCGTGCATAAGCAGGCTTTTTTATTTTGTATAAAATAGGGCTTTGATTCAATTCATCAATCAAGAGGAGTGATTTCACTTCTCTTTTTATTTTGAGGAGATGATCAGTGTGAAACGAATAGTAGACCAAGTAATTTATGAAAAGCATGTTAGCCAAGAAAATAAAAGCCTAGTCAAAGATTTTCTCATTGAAAAGAAATCACAAGGGAAAGCGGCAAGCACTTTACAGCAATACAATTGGGATTTGCGAATTATTTTGTTTCTAATACATCAACACTTTGAAAATAAAAATCTGGTTGAATTAACACGTAAAGACATTCGAAACTTATCTATTATTTTTCAAGAGATGGGAATGTCTAATGCGCGTGTAAATGGATTGATGAGTGCTTTACGTTCAGCACTTGAGTTTTGTGCAGATGATGATGACTATGATTATGAATTTAATGTAGGTTCACGGGTACGTGGTTTACCTAAGAACCCGATTAGAGAAATTACATTTATTACTGAGGATCAGATTAATTGGTTAATCGATGAATTACTTGAGCAAGAAAAATATATGTTAGCAACGTATTTAGCACTTTCTTATTACAGTGCAGCTAGAAAGAATGAGGTATACCAGGTTCAAAAAGAAGGGCTGACAGAACAATATTATACAAATGTGGTACGAGGAAAACGCGGTAAGAAGTTTAGATTATATTACAATCACCGGGTGCAGAAATGCATTCGTTTATATATAAATCAGCGAGGTAAGGATACTATTCCAGATTTGTTTGTGCGTGTTTATAAGAATGGTGAGAGAAAAAGATTGAACAAGAGTGTATTTAATTATTGGTGTGACATATTTGCTAAGATGCTGAACGAAAAGGAAGGGAAGGAATTTAAAATGAATCCTCACTGTTTCCGACATAGCAGATTAGATAATTTGAAAGTACAAGGAGTGCCACTTGAAAAACTAAAATCACTCGCTAACCATTCTGATATTTCCACAACTGAATCTTATTTAAAAGATAGAAGTGAGGAAGATATTGCAGAGATATTTGGAATGGACCCAAGTTGCTTTGCAGCTTAAAAAGGAGAGGGAAAGATGGATCGTATTGATGTACTATTGAAAACATTTATAGCTACATTTGGTGGCTTCTGTGGGTATTTCTTGGGAGGATGGGATGCAACATTGAAAGTCTTAGTGACGATGGCAGTTATTGATTATTTAACTGGCATGATTGCAGCAGGTTATAACGGAGAATTAAAAAGCAAAGTTGGTTTCAAAGGCATCGCCAAAAAGGTGGTGCTTTTTATTTTGGTCGGTGCGGCCGCCCAGCTCGATACAGTACTTGGAAGTAACAATGCAATTCGTGAAGCGACAATCTTTTTTTTCATGGGGAATGAATTGCTTTCACTTTTAGAAAACGCTGGACGAATGGGTATCCCACTCCCGCAACCATTAACAAATGCAGTTGAAATTTTAGGTGGCAAACAAAAACAAGAAGAGAAAAAAGGAGATGTTCAATAATGAGACACATTGTAGATATTTCAAAATGGAATGGTGATATTAACTGGCCTGTGGCAAAACAATACATTGATTTCATCATAGCTCGTGTACAAGATGGTTCGAATTATGTAGATCCATTATATAAAGGATATGTACAATCCATGAAGCAACATGGTATTCCTTTTGGTAACTACGCATTCTGTCGTTTCGTTTCTGAGAATGACGCACGTGTAGAAGCTCGAGACTTCTGGAATCGCGGAGATAAGAGCGCAACAGTCTGGGTGGCTGATGTAGAAGTGAAAACAATGGATGATATGCGAGCAGGTACACAGGCTTTTATCGATGAATTACGTCGATTGGGTGCTAAGAAAGTTGGTTTATATGTTGGCCACCATATGTATGCTCCATTCGGAATGGCAAATGTAAAATCTGACTTTGTATGGATTCCTCGTTATGGCGGAAATAGGCCAGCTTATCCATGTGATATCTGGCAATACACTGAAACAGGAAATGTACCTGGTATTGGAAAGTGTGATTTGAATGAATTAATTGGAAGCAAGTCGTTAGATTGGTTTACAAATAAATCGTATAAAGAAGAAGGAGTGGAGATTATCGTGAACAAACATAATAAGGTGGTTACTTATGAATTTGGTGTAAATTTAATTCCTGAAATGATTCAAATGATGGATAAGCTTGGATACACTTCAAAAATTGTTTCCCGCGGAGATCGTCAGGGGCTTGTTTATTTCGAGTCGGATTATCGTCAAGGTAGCGAGCTAGATAAAGCAACAGCGTGGTTGGATGCTAAAGGATTAAAGTATTACTATACAAAAGAATAATTTTGTGAACAAAAAGAGCCGTCAGTTGACGGCTCTTTTTTTATTTCTACGATTTTTAAAATTTACTTCTTATTTAATGCGCGTAATATAGGTCTTAATATTTTACCGAATATACGATATGCGTTAAAAATAGATCTTATGGCTTTCATATAATCTCCACCTTGAAATTTATTTAATATTTGATTCTTCTTCAATCCAAATATCTTCTACATGTAAATTTAATGTTTTTGCGATTTTAATAGCATTTCGTAAAGAAGGCTCACTTTTACCATGTACGATTTGACTTAGTTGCTGTGGTGTAATTTGCACTCTTTTTGCTAACGCTCCTTGTTTTATCATCCGATCATCTAAAATTTCTTTGAGCCTACATTTCATATCTATTCACCTCATCTTCGTATATTCGATAACAAAGTGAAAATTCCTATTTACTTTTTTTAAGATGGACAAACAAGTTTTTATTTTCTAGTTCATATACCTATATCAAGACCACGAGGAATACCAAGTGGAATTAAGGACATCAAGAGGGGAGAAGATTACATGCGTTGGCAGTATAACCACTTGAATACAACTCCATATCTACATCCTTCAAAAGAATTACGTCAAATGTATAACGAATCAAAATCAAGATCAGAAACAGAATCGATTATGAATCATATGAAAAATCATGAAGTGTTTAATAACAAGGAATATAAAAGATATTTCAGTTTATCCCAGGTTATCGAAGAAGATCTATACGGTGAGGAAGAAGACATTTTAAATTGGGAAATCCTAATGGACTGTTATGATGTAGTCCTTTCAAGAAAAGGTATTATATTCCGTGAAAAAGAAGAGGAGGAATAGGTATGACACTCGCAGGAGAAGCGGTAGTTATTTGGACGGCGACAGGTTTGTCAGTAGTTGCAATGAAGGTGGCAGAAAAAATGGGGAAGAGTGTTCCACATTGGCTTCCACGTATTACTTTGTACACAACGCTTACAGGCTCGTTTCTATACCTTCTACGTTATGTTCTAGTTATGTTTCTATGAAGGAATGCGATGTGGAATCTTATTATTCTTTATGTCATAAGGAGTTTAGCTTGTATGCACGTATTCCTTGAAACAGGGATATATACCCTCTATAAGAGGGATATAGGGAGTGATTTTATGTTGGAGCTATTATCGGTACCGATCGCTGGATTATTATTCGCTATACTTGGTGATAAACTTAAAAGTAAAGATGATGACCGTAAAAAGATACAAGTATTTTTTGAGGTAAGTGGAATTGCTATCCGGATTGGGGAGAGATTACAGTATCCGGTTTTTCTTGAGCAAAAAAATGATGATCGAAGCACAACTTATGTATATCGATTACCGGTAGGGATGCCATCTAAATTAATACAAAAGGTTGAGGATGTTGTTTCTGAAGGATTGAACAAACCCGTTCGAATTGATTACGACAATTACAAATTAAATATTCGTGTTTTTCATAGAGGTATACCGAAAAAATGGGCATGGTCTACGGATTTAGTGACACAAGGGAAATGGCGTGTACCAATGGGCCAAAGTTTAGAAAAACTTATCTACCATGATTTTGATAAAACTCCACATATGACACTAGGTGGTCTCACCCGAATGGGTAAGACGGTGTTTCTAAAGAATGTAGTTACATCACTTACTATAGCGCAACCAGAGCATATTAGTTTATACATTATTGATTTAAAAGGCGGTTTGGAGTTCGGACCATATAAGAACTTAAAACAAATAGTTTCCATTGCTGAGAAGCCCGTAGAAGCCTTTATGATATTAAAGGACATTCTTGAGAAGATGGAAGAGAAAATGCAATACATGAAAGATAGACATTATACAAACGTTGTAGAAACAAATATCAAAGAGCGGTACTTCATTATAGTAGACGAAGGAGCCGAACTTTGTCCTGATAAAAGTATGAAAAAAGAACAACAAAGACTATTGGGAGCGTGTCAACAAATGCTGTCCCACATAGCTCGTATAGGTGGTGCCTTAGGATTTAGATTAATTTTCTGTACACAGTATCCTACAGGAGATACATTGCCACGCCAAGTGAAACAAAATAGTGATGCGAAATTAGGTTTTAGGCTACCAACTCAAACAGCTTCAAATGTTGTAATAGATGAACCAGGATTAGAATCAATAAAAAGCATTCCTGGTCGTGCAATTTTCAAAACCGATAGACTTACTGAAATACAGGTGCCTTATATTAGCAATGAAGTGATGTGGAATTATTTAAAACAATTTGAGGTGGAGAAACATGAGGATGCAAACGCATATGCAAATCAACCGTCAAATGGCGATACTTGCGACGATTAGGAAGCTACAGTTTGCGACAAGAAGGCATTTAATGAGTGTGCATGATATGGGCGGGATAAGAAATGCAAATCGAATTATGAAGGATCTCTCTTCTTACACGAGTAAATTAACTCACAATAAAGAATATGTTTATTATTTAAATCAATCAGGGCACAAGCTATTTGGTGAAGGGAAAGTAGTTCATCATAGTAGAGTAGCACATGCTATTTTACGCAATGAAGCTTGGCTACATTTGTTTTGCCCAGATGACTGGCAAATAGAAACAGAAATTAGATATATAAAAGATAATAAAAAGAAGAAGATAATTCCTGATGTGAAATTTCGTGACGAGGACAGAATACTTCATGCTGTAGAAATAGATCGTACCCAAAAGATGGTGGTCAATGATGAAAAATTGAAATGTTATGAGGAGCTTACTAGAATATATAAACAAAAATATAACGGAAAAGTGCCAGTTATTCATTTCTTCACCATAACCAAATATAGAGAAAAGAAATTGGAACAACTGGCAGCGAAATATGATGTCTTTGTAAAAGTATATGTAATTCAAGAAATTTAATTCTGTAGGAGTTAACGGGGATAGTAAATGGGAATATATATAAGAAGAGAGTGATCGCAAACGACCACTCTCTTTTGACCACGCAGACCACATTGACCACAACCTGTACCACATTTATTATTTACTTTATGTCCATTTTGTCTAAAATAGAAAATATAGCTGGACAAAAACACACGTTTTAACACATAATGGACACAATGCTTCTTTAGAGGTGTAAAGAAAAAACATTGACAAATATAAAATGGCTAGCTATAATTTTGTTTGTTGCCTTGAGGTGATATGATATGAAATGGTCCATCCATCAATTGAATAAATTGAGAAATAAAGGATTGACATTGGATGAGATGGTAGATGTAAGTGAGCTAAAAGAGGTCGAGAAAGATATTCGTGAAATTAATCCTGTTCATGTAACGGGAAGAGTTGATTTTGGCTCCGGTAAGTTTACGTTTCATCTACATATAACTGGAAGCATGGTTTTACCATGTTCTCGCTCTTTAGTAGATGTGACATTACCATTTGACATTAAAACAACTGAGGTGTTCCAAACTTCACAAGAAGAATTTGAAACTGAAGCTGAAATTCATTCTTTAGAAGGAGAAGTACTTGACTTACTGCCCGTAATCAAGGAAAATATACTTTTGGAGATTCCAATGCAAATTTTCAGTGATGATGTTTCTGGTGGAGCACCGACGCAAGGTCAAGACTGGCAAGTGATTTCGGAAGAAGACAAAGAAAAGACTGTTGATCCAAGATTGGCAGGACTTGCAAAGTTTTTTGACAAATAATCGGAAGACTGGTTCAGGCCTTCATATGAAAATAACTATTTCTTTTAAGGAGGTGGGAAGAATGGCTGTACCTTTTAGAAGAACTTCTAAAACAGTAAAAAGAAAGCGTCGTACGCATTTCAAATTATCAGTACCTGGTATGGTAGAGTGCCCAAGCTGTGGTGAAGCGAAATTAGCTCACCGTGTATGTAAAGCATGCGGTACTTACAAAGGTAAAGAAGTAATCAGCAAGTAATTGCGGGAAAATAAACGCAGAAGATATCTTCTGCGTTTATTTTTTTGTCTTAATCTTTAGTTGTTGTATTCTATCTTTTCTAGTAACTGCATATGCTTAATAAAAAATGCATAGGGAGGACTAGAGAGATGGCGACAACAAGACAAGATGCTTGGACTGATGATGAAGATTTGCTTCTGGCAGAAGTAGTACTCCGGCATATTCGAGAAGGTGGAACACAACTTTCTGCCTTTAAGGAAGTGGGGAAAAATTTATCTCGTACACCAGCAGCATGTGGGTTTAGATGGAATTCTTACGTAAGAAAGCAATATAAAGAACGTATTGAGGAAGCAAAGCAACTTCGTAAAGTAGAAAATTATGAAGTGAAAGAGACAAAGGTGTTAGAACCTACGTCAATTACGTTGAATGATGTTATTGATTTCTTGCAAAATTATAAAGATGAAAACTCTTTAACGGTGTTGCAACAACAAGTTGAATCATTACAAACAGAAAGAGAGCGTCTTCTGGAGCGATTATCAGTATATGAAGAAGAGTATAGAACACTACTTGATTATATCGATCAAAAAAGAAGTGTAATGGTAGCGGAAAGAAACAATGCTCGCTCGAATGAGAAGTTAGAGAAGCTTAAGAAATAAAAAACAGCTGTTATACAGCTGTTTTTTATTTCTTAAGCCGATTCTTCGTTTGTAACCGCATTCAAATTTGCTTCTGGATGCCAAATATAAAAATCTCCATCAGTTACTGATACGGGGTTGAAATTTAATTTATCCCAAAAACCAGCTGAATGAATACGTGCTATCGTTTTAATAGGAAATTGCATTTGTTTCGCATGATTTACAAGCATTTGCCCGAATCCTTGTTTTTGAAAAGTTGGTAATACTTCAAGTTTATAAAGTTCTAGGTAGGGACCTGTAATTTCGAATGGTTCTCCGCCGTTTCTTTTCATATATAGACTCATACGTGCGATTAGTGATCCGCCATAATAAATACCGTAAAATGGAGATTCACTGTCGTTTTCAATAATGTTTGCTTGTAATTCTTCCAGCATAGATAGTTCCTGGGCTCCGCACCCTTTAAATTTTTTGAATTCATCTAACGTTTTATAATTGATGAGCAAGCGCTCAACTTTTGGGAATCCCATTACATCACATCCTTTTCTTGTCTCGTTGAATGCAGAAAAGTAAAAATATTTATAATAATAGTATAACTCATTTTTTTATTTTTATGAAGAAGATAGTATATTTCTTTTTTTATTTTTTTGAGGATTTGCTAAACTAAGAGTAGAAGCGTATTAATAGGTGGTACATACATAGTGAAAAATGAGAGTATATTTGTTGGGCAGAGGACAGCGGAATTATAGGGCGTGCTCAGGTGCTTTAAAAAGATATAAAGGGGGGAAGGCAAGGGCACTTAGTGTGAATTCCTTGTGTGAAAATGAAAATTGGAATTGTCGGACCAGGTGCTATTGGTCTATTGTATACATTTTATTTACAAAAAAATAACCAAGATGTTACGTTGTTTACAAGAACAGCTAAGCAAGCTGAAGAATTAAATGAAACAGGTGTAACTTGTATTAGAGATGGAAGATGTGAAACAGTATATCCATCTGTTTTACCGATAGAAAGTATGGTAGCGCAAAATTTAGATTATATATTTATTGCTGTGAAGCAATATCATATAGATGACGTACTACCGTTTGTGGAAGGGGCATCATCATTAATCTTTTTGCAAAACGGAATGTCGCATCTTCAAAAGATGCTGAACATAGGGAGTAAAAATATAGCTGTTGGTATTGTAGAACATGGTGCGAAAAAAGAGGGAGGGCATATCGTTCATCATACTGGGATAGGGGTAACAAAATTTGGAGTGGTTTGTGGTCAATCTATACATTTTAAAAAAATATTCAATTATTTTCCTGTTGCTTATTTTCCAGTTCAAATAGAAACGGATTGGGAAGAGATTATGCATAAAAAATTAGTAGTAAATGTATGTATCAATCCGTTGACAGCACTATTGGGAGTTAAGAATGGTGAATTAATCACGAATCGTTTTTTTTATCAAATGATGGAGCAAGTGTTTCAGGAGGCAGCATTTCTTATTAGAGGAGAAAAAGAAATGGTATGGCAAATGGTACGAAATGTGTGTGAAGGAACGTCTCGTAATACATCTTCTATGCTAGCGGATGTAAGAGCGAGTAGACAGACGGAAATTAATGCGATTGTTGGATATGTATTAGAAGAAGCTAAGAAACAGCAACGACCAGTTCCGACACTTCAATTTTTGTTCGATGCAATAAAAGGTTTAGAAACAAGAGTATAAGTGTTATTCTTTGCTTTTACGTGAAACATTGACTACAATGTGGATTGGTGAGAGAACTGGATACGAAAGGAAGAATTATATGGAGATAAAAGAAATCTCTGTTCCGCAACAAGGTATTGTAGCGGACTATATGAACGGTAAAAAAGAGATACAGTCATGTTTTGATTATATGTTAACAGAAGATGCTTTTAAACAACGTTTACATGATTTGCGTGAAAGGGAGTTTTTCCGCCAAGATTTAGTAGCGCATTTATTAGAATATAATACAAAATTACAAGCGGGAGAATCTACACTTCAAAATGTAAAAGCGCTTGGAGATGAAAATACATATGTTGTTATAGCTGGACAACAAGCGGGGTTATTAACTGGACCGCTTTATACAATTCATAAAGTTATTTCAATTTTACAGCTTGCAAAGGAAAAGGAAGAAAGTTTAGGAGTTAAAGTTGTCCCTGTCTTCTGGATTGCGGGTGAAGACCATGATATGGATGAGATTAATCATACTTTTGTAGCGAAAAATAAAAAGATGAAAAAAACTATTTTTTATGACCGTAATCCGAAAAAGGCAAGTGCTTCTGAGTCTGAACTTTCTGTTGAAGATTGTAGAAATTGGATTGAAGAGATTTTTAAAACATACCCAGAAACAAATTTTACAAAAGATGTATTAAAATTTGTTGATGATGCTTTGAAAAAATCGAATACGTATGTAGATTTCTTTGCTCATCTTATTACGAAAATCTTTGCTAATTCTGGTTTAATCCTTGTTGATTCACATCATCCTGAATTAAGAAAGTTAGAAATTCCATTTTTCAAGCGAATTATAAGTAAGTATAAAGAGGTACAAGAGGGCCTTCGTAATCAGCAGGAAGTAATTAAAGAACTAGGATACAAACCGATTATTGAAACGAAGTCTCATGCAGTGCATATATTCATGGAAATAGATAATGAACGAGTATTGCTTGAAGAGCATCAAGGTAAGTTTGTTGGAAAGGATGGGGCGCATTCCTTTTCATACGAAGAGTTGATTGAAGAGATGGAGAGAAATCCGGCACGTTTTAGTAATAATGTTGTAACACGTCCTCTTATGCAAGAGTATGTATTTCCTACGCTCGCATTTATTGGAGGTCCAGGGGAATTAGCTTATTGGAGTGAATTACAGCAAGTATTCCATACTGTCGGTTTTCAAATGCCACCTGTCGTTCCTCGTCTTACAATTACTTATGTGGAGAGAGATATAGCGACAGATTTATTCGATCTGCAATTGAGAGAAATTGATCCGTTTTTAAATGATGTCGATAAACTGCGTGAAAACTGGTTGTCTAATCAAATAGAGGAACCGATTGATGATCATTTTGAAAAGGCGAAAAAAGAAATTGCCGATATTCATACATCTTTACAGCAATTTGTAAAGAAAATAGAGCCAGGGTTAGGTGCGTTTGCAGGGAAAAACGAATTGAAAATTAATGAACAAATTGAACTGTTGGAAAGAATGTTGAAAAGAAATGTTGAGAAAAAGTATGAGGTTCAGCTAAATAAATTCCGCCGTATACAATTCGCACTTCGTCCATTAGGTGCGCCGCAAGAACGTGTGTGGAATGTATGTTATTATTTAAATCAGTTTGGTTTGGATTTCGTTGATTGTGTAATGGAAAACCCTTTTTCTTGGGACGGAAAACATCATGTTATAAAACTATAAAATCTTGCTCTTTGGAGCAGGATTTTATTTTTATTCCGTTGAATTTACTGTGAAGTGATTTTTTTCTGAATTATCAATCAAAAAATGTTAGATATGGCAATTGTGTTGGATACTTAAATATATGACAAAATAGCACAAAATGTAAACGTATTATTCGCTTTTTCGACAGTTTTTTATTTAAATTCCCGCAAAAGATGATAAAATTTAGTATATAATAAAAGAAAATAGCGATTTGTATAGTATGTTGCCTTTGTTGGTAAGTTAAATGAGTCGTTCTTTCGTATTATTTCATTCTCTAAGCGTGAAATATCTGTTTAGAGGAAGGGATACATTCAACATAATTAATTGGAAAAAGAGTAGGTGCAACAATGTTTAAACACGTAACAGTGCTTTTAAAGGAAACAGTAGACGGCTTAGATATAAAGCCAGATGGTACATATGTAGATTGTACACTGGGGGGAGGAGGACATAGTTCTTATTTATTATCCCAATTAACTGAAGGTGGAAAATTAATAGCGTTTGATCAAGATGAGATAGCGATTCAAAACGCGAAAGAAAAGTTCTCTTCATACGGTGAACAGTTTATAACAGTAAAGAGTAACTTCCGTTATTTAGCTGAAAAACTGCAGGAAATAGGTATAACAGAAGTAGATGGTATTTTATTTGATTTAGGTGTTTCATCCCCACAATTAGATACACCAGAACGAGGCTTTAGTTATCATCATGATGCACCGCTAGATATGCGGATGGATCAAGATGCCCCATTAACAGCGTATGATGTTGTAAATAGCTGGTCATATGAACAACTTGTAAGGATTTTCTTCCAATACGGTGAAGAGAAATTTTCAAAACAAATTGCAAGAAAAATTGAAGCTTATCGTGAGAATAAAGCTATTGAAACGACAGGAGAATTAGTAGAGCTAATTAAAGAAGGTATTCCGGCTCCAGCTCGTAGAACGGGTGGGCATCCTGCTAAGCGAGTGTTTCAGGCAATTCGTATAGCTGTAAATGATGAATTAAAAGTATTTGAAGAAGCATTGGAATCTGCTATTGAGATGGTTAAGCCAGGTGGAAGAGTTAGTGTTATAACATTCCATTCATTAGAAGATCGTATTTGTAAAACAACGTTTAAGCGAAATAGTACAACGCCACAATTGCCGCCAGGATTACCGATTATTCCTGATGAATTTAAGCCGAAATTAAAGCTTATTACAAGAAAACCGATTTTACCTTCTGATATAGAGCTAGAAGAAAATAATCGTGCGCGTTCTGCGAAGTTGAGAATCGCTGAAAAACGATAAAAGGGAGAGAGAGGTATGACTAATTTAGCTGTAAAGTACAAACAACAAGCGCAAGAAGAGGTGCAAATTCAAACGCCCCCACAGCAGATGGCTAAGCCGAAGGTTAAAGCGAAAATTACAAGAATCGAAAAACTGTTGTATGTAGCGTTTATTGGCTTTTTATTGTATGCCTGTGTCGCGTTTATTGGAAATAAAGCAGGCCTTTATCAAGTTAATGTAGAAGCAGCGACGATAGAAGAAAAAATTGTACAGCAGCAAAAAGAAAATCAAGAATTACAAGCTGAAGTAGAGAAGTTAAGTCGCTATGAACGAATCGCTGAAGTTGCAAAAAAACACGGGCTAGAAATTAATGCGAATAATGTGAAAGGCCTCAAATAAGGCAATAGGTGTGAAGGAACGATGAAGAAGAATATGACTAAATTTCATACCAATAAGGGAGCAGGTTATTTTATGATATTTTTCCTCCTGCTCTTTTTGCTGTTATTAGCCCGATTTTTTTACATACAATCAACAGGAACAGTTCATAATCAGGATTTAGATGCACTTGCTAAACAAAAGCATAGTAAAAAAGGAGTTCTTGAAGCGAACCGAGGAACCATTTATGATCAAAACGGTCATGTGTTAGCGCAAGACGCAAACTCTTACAAAATGGTAGCTGCACTAAAAGGTGCTAACTCAGTTGAGAATAAAGAAGATACTGCAAAGAAAATTGCAGGAGTACTTGGAAAAGGCGAAGAGGATATTTTAGCTTCTTTAAATAAGGAAGGTAGAAGTCAAGTCGAATTTGGAACGTTAGGCAAGGATTTGACGAAAGAAAAGAAGGAACAAATAGAAGCGTTGAAGTTGCCGGGAATATCTTTTATTACAGAAAATGCAAGGGTGTATCCAAACGGTGATTTTGCATCTTACGTTATAGGTCATGCAAAACCAAATGAGAATGGAACCTCGGTAGGTCAATTTGGCATAGAGAAAAGCTTGGATAAATACTTAAGTGCCTCGAACGGAGAAGTAGCATATACAGGTGATCGTAAAGGTGTGTCCCTTGATGGGGGAAAAGTTAATGTAAAGGCACCTAAAAATGGAGATAACGCTTATTTAACAATCGATCAACGTGTCCAAAGTTATTTAGAAGACGCGATGAAAGCAGCAAGTAAGCAATATGAGCCAGAAAGTTTAATAGGGATTGTTGCAGATCCGAAAACTGGGAAAATATTAGCGATGTCTACTAAACCTAGTTATGACCCTAATGATCGTCAAATTAAATATTTCTTCAATGACGCAATTGCCAATGCATTTGAACCTGGATCAACAATGAAAATTTTCACGTTAGCGGCAGCTATTAATGAAGGTGTGTACAAAGGCCAAGATTATTATCAGTCCGGGACATATCAAGTCGGAAATAGGAAAATAAAAGATCATAACGGTGGTGCTGGTTGGGGCTCTATCACGTTTGATGAAGGGGTAGAGCGTTCTTCAAACGTAGCGTTTGCAATTTTAGGAGATCAAAAACTTGGTCCAGAACGTTTCCGAAAATATATTCATAGTTTTGGATTAGATGAAAAAACGAACATTGATTTATCAGGTGAAGGATCGAATACAATTTTATTTGATCAGCAAATACAACAAGTGACAACAGCTTTTGGACAAGGTTCCACTGTAACACCAATTCAGCTTGTACAAGCTGCAACGGCCATTGCAAATGATGGGAAAATGATGAAACCTTATGCAATTGATAAAATTGTAGATCCGATAACAGACAAAGTAAAATTAGAACATAAGCCAGAAGAAGTAGGAAAACCTGTTACAAAGGAAACAGCAGCGCAAGTAAGACAATTATTAGAAAGTGTTGTTACATCTCCGAAAGGTACAGGGACAGCTTATAAAATTGATGGATATTCAGTTGGTGGTAAAACAGGTACAGCGCAAATTCCGGATGGAAAAGGCGGCTATATGACAGGGAGACAGAATTATATATTCTCATTCTTAGGTATGGCACCAATGGACGATCCACAACTTGTTGTGTATGTAGCTGTTAAACAGCCTAAATTAAAAGATGATGAGAACGGTGCACAACCGTTAGCTGATATTTTTAAATATGTAACAAAAAATAGTTTAGAGTATTTAAAGATTAAGCCAAATGAAGTTAAAGATCCGAAAAAACATCTGAAAGAACAACAAACTACTGTTCCGGATGTAAATGGTAAAACGATGGCTGAAGCGGGGAAAGCGATTGATAAAGCAAAACTTCGTCCAATCGTACTAGGTGAAGGGAAAGTACAGCAACAAGTACCAAAAGCGACTGAACAAACATTAAAAGGCGACCGAGTCTTCTTGGTAGGAGATAAGCCTACAATGCCAAATATACAAGGATGGGCACTGCGTGATGTTATGAATTTAGCGAAGACATTACAGCTTAACTTGAAACCTTCTGGTACAGGATACGTAACAGAACAAAGTGTGGCGGAAGGAACATTATTACAACCTGGTACAGAATTAGGTGTCACACTCGTACCGCCACTCGAACCACAGCAAGAAGCAGAAAAGCCGTAATGGTAAAAGAGAATAAGTTCTAATTAAATAAGTACAAGCATATATTGGAACAAGCTAGGCGTAAGGGAGGCTTGTTCCAATATGCGTGTATCAAATGTAACAGTTAGAAAACGACTTATTTTTATACTTATATCAGGTATACTTATTTTCACGATTATCGATATTCGTCTTGGATATGTGCAATTTTTTCTTGGGAATATGTTAACGGATCGTGCGAAAGATTCATGGAGTCGTAATATTACTTTTGAACCCGAACGTGGGAAAATTTTAGACCGAAATGGTGTGGAACTTGCCACGAATAAAAGTGCTCCAACTGTCTTTGTTGTACCGAGGCAAATTGAAAAACCAGCGGAGACTGCAGAGAAGTTAGCTGCAGTATTAGGTGTGGAAAAAGATGAGATTTATAAAAGGATTACAAAAAAAGAATCGATTGTAAGGTTAGATAAAGGCGGAAGGAAAATATCACATGACAAAGCGAAAGAAGTACGAGGATTAAGTCTGAAGGGCGTGTATATCGCAGAGGATTCTATCCGGTACTATCCGTTTGGAAACTTTTTATCACATGTATTAGGTTTTGCAGGTAGCGATAACCAAGGTCTTATGGGACTAGAAAAATATTATGATAAAGAGCTAAATGGGGACAAAGGTCATGTGCGTTTTTTTGCAGATGCGAAAGGACAAAGGATGCCTAATGTTGGTGATGATTTCAAAAAGCCAGAAGCCGGTTTAAATTTAGGATTAACAATCGATGCGCGTATTACAAGGATTATGGAAAGAGAAATGAATATTGCGGAGTCAACTTATAATCCTGACGGTATGATTGCGATTGCAATGAACCCTAAAAATGGTGAAGTTTTAGGGATGTCTAGTCGACCGAGTTTTGACCCAGCGGATTTTCAAAGTGTCTCTCCAGAAGTGTATAACAGAAATCTACCTGTATGGAGTACGTATGAGCCTGGTTCAACATTTAAGATCATTACATTAGCTGCAGCATTGAATGAAAATTTAGTAGACTTAGAGAAGGATACGTTTTATGATGATGGAGCAGCTGAAGTAGGTGGAGCTAGATTGAAATGCTGGAAAGCAGGAGGTCATGGCAGTCAAACGTTTTTAGAAGTCGTTCAAAACTCATGTAACCCGGGATTTATTGAACTTGGTGATCGCCTTGGTAAAGACCGATTATTTAAATACATTCGTAATTTTGGTTTTGGGCAGAAGACTGGAATTGACTTGCAAGGTGAAGGCAGTGGGATTTTATTTAATTTAGATAAAGTTGGTCCAGTAGAGCAAGCAACAACTTCATTCGGCCAAGGAGTTTCTGTTACGCCGATTCAACAAGTAGCAGCTGTAGCGGCGGCTGTAAATGGTGGAACATTGTATCAGCCGTATATAGCTAAGGAGTTTATTGATCCGAAAAATAATCAAGTTGTTAGTAAAAAGACACCTGTTGAGAAAAGAAAAGTTATTTCCAAGGAAACTTCAGAAAAAGTTCGTTATGCATTAGAGAATGTTGTAGCGAAAGGTTCTGGTAAAGGTGCTTATATTGATGGATATCGCGTAGGTGGAAAAACGGGTACTGCTCAAAAGGTGAAGGATGGTAAATATTTAGAGAATAATTATATAGTATCTTTTATCGGATTTGCTCCAGCGGATGATCCAGAGATTGTTGTGTATGTAGCTGTTGATAATCCAAAAGGGGTTACACAGTTTGGTGGAGTGGTAGCAGCTCCGATTGTCGGGAATATCCTTCGAGATGCGCTTCCTGTTATGGGAGTGAAACCGAGAAAAGAACAAGTTGAGAAAGAATATAAATGGGGCGATACACCAACTGTGGAAGTTCCGAATTTAATTGGAATGAAAAAGAAAGACTTACAAACACAACTCGTCGATTTGAAGCTTGATATAAGTGGAGATGGAGAGAAAGTAATTAAACAATCACCAGAAGCGGGAGCTAAAGTAAAAGAAGGCTCAAAAATTAGAATTTACTTCGGGAATTAAAGGTAACATAGTACGTTTTATGGTACAATTGGTGGAAGTGAGTTCTTTATAGAACAGTTACTTAATTTGAGACAGTAAGTGTCTCATTCATAAATAGGTCAGTAGCACTTACCTCCTTATATAGGAGGTAATGTGTTGCTTACTGAAAAAAGATAAATAAACAATGTAGAGAGGGTTTAGTGAAATGAAGTTGCATACACTTGTATCATGTTTGCATGATTTTCCAGTTGTTCCAAAAGAAAATCCAGAAATCACATCTATAGAAGCTGATTCACGTAAAGTGAAAGAGGGAAGCTTATTTGTATGTATGAAAGGATATACGGTTGATAGCCATGATTTTGCTAAGCAAGCAGCGGCACAAGGAGCGGCTGCTATTGTTGCGGAAAGACCAATTGATGTTGACGTTCCAGTTGTACTTGTGAAAAATACTTTTCGTTCGTTAGCGGTTTTAGCTGATTATTTTTATGGTCAACCGACACACAAGTTACATTTAATCGGAATTACAGGTACAAATGGAAAGACAACAACATCGCATATTATGGATGAGATTATGCGAGCACATGGTCATAAAACAGGGCTAATTGGAACGATTAATATGAAAATCGGTGATGAAACATTTGAGGTGAAAAATACAACACCAGATGCACTAACACTTCAACAGACGTTTTCAAAAATGGTTGAACAAGGTGTGGACAGCACGGTAATGGAAGTTTCGTCACATGCGTTAGATCTTGGTCGTGTACACGGATGTGATTACGATGTAGCGGTGTTTACGAATTTAACACAAGATCATTTAGACTATCATAAAACGATGGAAGAATATAAACATGCAAAAGGGTTACTATTTGCACAGCTTGGCAATAGTTATAATCATAATCGTGAAAAGTACGCTGTGCTGAATAGCGATGATAATGTAACAGAAGAGTATATGAGAAGTACTGCAGCAACAGTTGTAACATATGGTATTGATACAACAAGTGACATTATGGCAAAAAATATCGTTATGACGAGTGGCGGGACTACATTTACGCTTGTCACACCATATGAAAGTGTAAATGTTACGATGAAATTAATAGGTAAATTTAATGTATATAACGTACTTGCAGCAACAGCAGCAGGACTTGTTTCGGGTGTGAAATTAGAAACAATCATTGCTGTTATAAAAGAACTAGCTGGGGTTCCAGGGCGTTTTGAAGTTGTTGATGGAGGACAAAATTATACAGTTATTGTTGATTACGCACATACGCCGGATAGTTTAGAAAATGTATTAAAAACTGCAAAACAATTTGCAAAAGGTGATGTGTATTGTATCGTTGGTTGTGGCGGCGATAGGGACCGAACGAAGAGACCGATAATGGCAAGTGTTGCAACAAAATATGCAACTCATGCAATTTACACATCAGATAATCCAAGAAGTGAAGATCCAGCGGCTATTTTAGATGATATGGTACATGGTGCAAGTGGGAAAAATTATGAAGTGATTATTGATAGAAAAGAAGCGATACACCATGCAATCACTAAAGCGAAAGCAGATGATATCATTATTATTGCTGGTAAGGGTCATGAAACGTATCAAATTATTGGTAAAGAAGTTCATCATTTTGATGATCGTGAAGTTGCTAAAGAAGCAATTAAAGGGCGTTTAAGCAACGAAGAGTAACAACGTGAGAGGAGGACTACATGTGCTTGAGCAAGGTTTATTAGTAACGGCTGGGGTAGCATTCTTAATTTCTGTTGCCCTTTCGCCATTGTTTATTCCATTTTTAAGAAAATTAAAGTTCGGACAGAGTATTCGTGATGAGGGACCAAAGTCACATCAAAAAAAATCAGGGACACCGACAATGGGTGGTATCGTCATATACGTATCTATGATGGTAACTTCACTTATTATGGCGATTAAGTTTAATTATTTAGGTGCAGAGGTTTCGTTATTACTATTAGTGACGTTTGGTTACGGCTTGATTGGATTTTTAGATGACTACATAAAGGTGGTTAAGAAGAGAAATCTTGGTTTAACATCAAAACAAAAATTAGTAGGTCAGCTTGTTATTGCTATTGCATTCTTTTTAATTGGAAAAGGGCAAGCGTTCCACACATACATCATGATTCCGGGAACGGATGTTAAGTTTGAATTAGGTTGGGCGTATTTCGTACTTGTACTATTTATGCTTATTGGTGGATCAAATGCAGTTAACTTAACTGACGGTTTAGATGGTTTATTATCAGGAACAGCTGCTATTGCATTTGGAGCATTTAGTATTATTGCTGTGGCACAAGAGCAATTTGGAGTGGCGATATTCTGTATGGCAGTTGTAGGAGCTGTACTTGGATTTTTAGTATTCAATGCGAATCCAGCAAAAGTGTTTATGGGAGATACAGGTTCATTAGCTTTAGGTGGAGCCATTGCAGCTGTAGCGATTTTATTAAAACAAGAATTGCTACTTGTAATTATCGGCGGAGTATTCGTAATGGAAACTTTATCGGTTATCATTCAGGTCATTTCATTTAAAACAACAGGAAAACGTGTCTTTAAAATGAGTCCATTACACCATCATTATGAATTATGTGGTTGGTCAGAGTGGCGTGTTGTTGTGACGTTTTGGTCTGCAGGATTTTTATTAGCTGTGTTAGGAATTTATATCGGGGTGTGGATGTAATTGAAAACTGTAACTGAATTTCAAAATAAGAATATTCTTGTATTAGGCATTGCAAAAAGTGGTTATGCAGCAGCTACATTGTTACAAAAGTTAGGGGCAAATGTTATTGTAAATGACGGAAAGCCTTTAGCAGAGAATGTACTTGCTGCAGAATTACAAGCAAAAGGAATGGACGTTGTATGCGGTGGTCATCCTTTAGAATTATTAGAGAGAAATATTTCTCTTGTAGTAAAAAATCCAGGAATCCCGTATTCTAATCCAATATTAGTTGCTGCGAAAGAAAAGCAAATTCCGATTGTTACGGAAGTTGAATTAGCATATCGTATTTCAGAAGCACCATTTGTTGGGATTACGGGGTCTAACGGTAAAACGACGACGACAATGCTGACATTTGAAATGCTAAAAGAAGGACAAAAGCATCCTGTAATTGCAGGGAACATTGGCACTGTAGCGTGTGAAGTAGCACAGGATGCAAAAGAAAATGAAGTTGTAGTTACAGAACTTTCATCATTTCAATTGATGGGAGTAGAATTGTTCCAACCTAAAATTGCTGCGTTTTTAAATTTATTTGAGGCCCACTTAGATTATCATGGGACGAAGAAAGAATATGGTTTAGCGAAAGCAAATATTTTTAAAAACCAAACAGAAAATGATTATAGTGTAATAAATGCAGATGATGCAGATGTGATGGCTTTGTCTGCGTATTCTAAAGGTCAAAAAATCCTGTTTTCGACAACGAAAGAAATTGAAGATGGCGCGTGTATAAAAGATAACGCTCTTTATTTCAAAGGTGAAAAAGTTGTTGAAGTAAGCGATATCGTTTTACCTGGTCAACATAATTTAGAAAATATTTTAGCTGCGATGAGTATTGCGAAATTATTAGGTACTTCTAATGAAGCAATTACGGTCGTGTTAAAACGTTTTACGGGTGTAAAACATCGTTTAGAATATGTAACAACGATTAACAACCGTAAGTTTTATAATGATTCAAAAGCAACGAATATGTTAGCGACTGAGAAAGCACTATCTGCGTTTACACAACCGATTGTGTTACTAGCAGGTGGGCTTGATCGCGGAAATGAATTCGATGATTTAATTCCGTATTTCAAAAATGTAAAAGCGATTGTAACATTTGGACAAACAGCTCCTAAACTAGTAAGAGCGGCAGAAAAAGCGGGATTAGATATAATTGAAAGTGTCGATACTTTAGATGAAGCAGTGGTGAAAGCTTATGCTCATTCTAAAGATGGCGATGTCGTTCTTCTTTCTCCAGCGTGTGCAAGCTGGGATCAATTTAAAACATTTGAAGAAAGAGGAGACATTTTTATACAAGCTGTGCATAAACTTATATAAAGTAAATCAAAACATCAGTAGGCTAACACCTACTGATGTTTTGTTACATAGGGCAAAAGTTTCTGCCTAAAGAGGTGGTGTTTGTGGGTAATGAAGAAAACGCCTGATTTTATTCTCATCATCGTAACACTTTCATTGTTGACAATCGGAATGATTATGGTTTATAGTGCGAGTGCAGTTTGGGCCTCTTATAAAATGGGGGACTCATTCTTTTTTGCAAAAAGACAATTACTGTTTGCGGGTCTTGGTGTAGTAGCTATGTTTTTTATTATGAAAATTGATTATTGGGTGTGGCGTACGTATTCAAAAGTGATTTTGCTAGTTTGCTTCATTCTTCTTATTCTCGTTCTTATTCCTGGAGTAGGTCTTGTTCGAGGAGGAGCACGAAGTTGGATTGGAATCGGAGCATTTTCGATTCAACCGTCAGAATTTATGAAGTTTGCGATGATTATTTTCTTGGCAAAGTTTTTAGCAGAACGGCAAAAATTGATTACATCTTTTAAACGTGGTTTATTACCGGCCCTTAGTTTTGTGTTTCTTGCTTTTGGGATGATTATGTTACAGCCAGACCTTGGGACAGGAACGGTAATGGTTGGGACATGTATCATTATGATATTCATTTCGGGAGCGAGGGTCTTTCACTTTGCAATGTTTGGTTTGATTGGTGTAGCAGGATTTGTAGGGTTAATTGCATCAGCACCGTATCGAATGAAACGCATTACATCATATTTAGATCCGTGGTCAGATCCGCTCGGGAGTGGATTTCAAATTATCCAATCATTACTTGCAATTGGACCTGGTGGATTATTTGGGCTTGGACTTGGACAAAGTAGACAAAAATTTCTTTATTTACCTGAACCACAAACTGACTTTATATTTGCGATCTTATCCGAGGAATTAGGTTTTATTGGTGGTTCATTTGTGTTATTATTATTTAGTCTATTATTATGGCGCGGGATTCGTATCGCATTAGGAGCGCCAGATTTATATGGTACGTTTTTAGCAGTAGGTATTGTGGCGATGATTGCGATTCAAGTAATGATTAATGTTGGTGTTGTAACAGGACTGATGCCTGTTACGGGTATTACCTTGCCGTTTTTAAGTTATGGTGGATCAAGTTTGACATTAATGTTAATGGCAGTAGGTGTATTATTAAATATAAGTCGCCATTCTCGCTACTAAACCCTGTTTATAAGACAGGGTTTTTCGTATGTGTGTAAAAATGCAATATGTATATAGAAATAAGTATAATGGAAATAAGAAAAGAGAAGCGGAGGAGTTAGTAGTGCGTGTATTAGTGAGTGGTGGGGGTACTGGTGGTCATATTTATCCAGCTCTTGCTTTAATTAGAGAAATAAAAAAGTTAAATCCAGAAGCGAGATTTTTATATATTGGTACGGAAAATGGACTAGAGAGTACAATCGTTCCAAAAGCAGGTATACCATTTCAATCTATTGTTATAAGTGGATTTAAACGAAAAATATCATTAGATAATGTGAAAACAGTAATGCGTTTTCTAAAAGGTGTACAGGATAGTAAACGATACATTCGTCGTTTTAATCCGGATATCGTAATTGGAACGGGTGGATATGTATGTGGACCAGTTGTATACGCTGCAGCCAAATTAGGTATTCCAACTATTGTACATGAACAAAATAGTGTACCAGGTGTAACGAACAAGTTTTTAAGCCGTTATGTTGATAAAGTTGCTGTTTGTTTTGAAGCAGCTATAGAGCATTTTCCAGAGTCAAAAGTGGTAATGACAGGTAATCCACGAGCATCAGAGGTAATGGATCAAAATGGAATGAAGGGGAAACGTTCAGTTGGGCTTTCTCTTCCTAAAAAGTCTGTACTTATATTTGGTGGAAGTCGTGGGGCTAGACCGATTAACGATGCCTTCGTTGAAGCAATTGAACAGTTTGGGAACAAAAGCTACGAAATACTATATGTAACGGGTGAAGTACATTATGATAAAGTGATGGAAGCCGTGAAGCAAAAAGGGAACCCAAGCAATGTTATTATTAAGCCGTTCATTCATAATATGCCAGAGGTACTAACTGGTGTAGACCTTGTTGTTTCAAGGGCTGGGGCAACAACACTTGCAGAATTAACAGCGTTAGGAAAACCAAGTGTGTTAATACCGAGTCCGTATGTAACAAATAATCATCAGGAAAAGAATGCACGTTCAGTTGTTGATAAAGGAGCGGCAAAAATGTTACTTGAAAAAGATTTAACAGCTGAAACGCTTATTCGTGATATTGATGAGATTTTATTGAATGCACAAACATTACAAAATATGAAGCTAGCGGCTAAGCAACTAGGTATTCCAGATGCAGCAAATAAGCTGTATGAAGTAATGAATAAGCTTGTAAAAAAATAAAGTGAGGCTTTAATTAGTGGGGAGTGATTCTCTCTCGTTGATTATTATCTTTCACTAATCGGATGTTTACTGACATCCTGATTCCGCCTAATTTCTTTGTTATCGCCGAATTTTGATTTAGGAGCTGTACTGCCCGTAAATAGAGGGATAACGTTAGGTGAACGCCCTGCATATTATTGTCATAAGGAGACTTAATATGGGGGAGATTGTCTATGGAACAATTAGTAAATGAGCTTATAGAAGCAGACGTTGGTCGTGTTTTAGTTAACGAGCCGTTAGCACGTTATACAACTATGAAAATAGGTGGACCAGCGGATATTTTAATTGTGCCAAAGCATGTAGCCGGTATTGAAAAAACATTACAGTTAGTAAAGCAATACAAAACGAAGTGGACTGTAATTGGTCGCGGTTCAAACCTTCTTGTATCTGATCAAGGCATAGAAGGTGTTGTTATTCGTTTAGGAGAAGGATTAGATCACTTAGAGGTCGAAAAACATAAGGTAAGAGTTGGTAGTGGATATCCTCTTATTAAATTGTCAACTTTACTTAGTCGTCAAGGGTTAGCTGGATTGGAGTTTGCGAGCGGTATTCCAGGAAGTGTCGGTGGTGCAGTATATATGAATGCAGGTGCACATAAATCGGATATATCGAGTGTATTATCGAAGGCTCTCATTCTGTTTGAAGACGGTACAATTGCCTGGTTAACGAATAAAGAACTGGAGTTTTCTTATCGGTCATCTGTATTGCAAACGAAACGTCCTGGTATTGTTTTAGAGGCGGAGTTTCAATTACAGGCGGGAAAACGTGAAGAAATTGTACGTAGCATGCAAAATAATAAAGACTACCGCCGTGAAACGCAACCATGGAATCATCCGTGTGCAGGAAGTATATTTCGGAATCCAATCCCACATTTTGCAGGAGATTTAGTAGAAAAAGCAGGGCTTCGTGGTTATAGGATTGGTGGAGCTCAAATTTCTGAAATGCATGGCAATTTTATTGTTAATACCGGGGGAGCTTCAGCGCAAGATGTATTGTCTTTAATTGAATTAATAAAACATACAATTAAGGATAAATTTGATGTAGATATGCACACAGAAGTAGAAATCATTGGAAGATAACGGTTATTCGTTCCGCTCATTATCATTTATGTTATAATAAGAAGATAAGAACGGCATGAGGAACATGCCGTTCTTTATGTTACATAGGGGGATCGTACATGAATAATAGTAAAGTGATTAAACTACAAGATCGTGTACCAAAATTGAAAAATCAAAAGAAAAAAAACAAAAAAAATGTTAATCATCGATTGATTTTATACATATCAATTTTATTTTTATTAGTGCTCTTTTTAATTTATTTTCGGTCTCCGCTTAGTAATATAAAAAAGATTAGTGTGTTTGGAAATCACTATATGACGGATGAGCAAGTAATGAAGGATTCAGGCGTGACATATGATACAAGTTATTTCCGAGTGACAGCACATAAAGCTGAAGAAAACTTAACGAAGCGAAAAGAAATTAAAGCAGTAAATGTAAAAAAACGTTTTCCAAACAAGATTGATATTCATATCGAAGAATATTTAACGATTGGTTATATAAATAAAGAGGGAAAACTACAACCGTTATTAGAAAATGGAAAAACGCTTGATGTACTACCTAATGGAAAACTTCCTGTTGCAGCACCGATTTTCGAACCTTTTAAAGAAGAGAAAATGAAGGAGTTAATCGCTGAATTAGAAAAATTAACACCAGCTATTTTAAAATCTATTTCGGAGATTCGCTATTCACCAACGAATGCGAATGAAGATCATCTTACTTTATATATGAATGAAGGTTATGAAGTGAGCACTACGATTCAAAATTTCGCAAAACGTATGGAAGCCTATCCACTTATTTTAAAAACAATTGAGCCAGGTAAGAAGGTATTAATTGACTTAGAAGTAGGTGCATATACGAAAGAATTAGGTGCGGAAGACAAAAAAGAATAGAATGGTAGTTTTCGTTGCTTATAGCAGAAAAAACGAAACGAATGTTCTATTATATGTATACGAATTTAGAAGAATGGTTCATTTGATGAAAAATATGTAAAAATTCTTAGATTCATACTAGTATTGGTACAAGTTTCACTTTTCTATGAGTACATCTTAGTGTAGACTTATACTTGGCGGTAAACTTTACACTGGAAATAGAATTATTTCAAGATAAGCAGTTATTCATAGTTTACTGCGATATTCTTAATTGAATGCTAAATAAAAATAAGAAAAATATAGGGTTAAAAAAGGGAAACGTATAAAGACGTTGAATATTTTTCTTATAAATAGTAAAGTTGCGATTGTTGTTCCATATATTGAGTTGTATGGTATAAATAAAGAAGGAGGTGCCAAAGAATGAACAGCAATGAAATATATGTTAGTCTTGACATCGGTACATCCAATGTTAAAGTCATCATTGGTGAAATGGTTAATGACAGCTTAAACATTATTGGTGTTGGAAATGTAAAATCAAATGGTTTAAAGAAGGGATCGATAGTTGATATAGACGAGACTGTTCGATCAATTAAAAAAGCAATTGAACAAGCTGAGCGCATGGTGGGAATCCACATTGAGCAAGTTGTAGTAGGTGTCAATGCAAACCAGGTACAGCTACTTCCTTGTCACGGAGTAGTCGCTGTTTCAAATGAAGATCGTGAAATCGGGAATGAAGATGTCTTACGCGTTCTAGATGCAGCACAAGTTGTGTCAATTGCTCCAGAGCGTGAGTTTATTGATGTGGTACCTCGACAGTTCATCGTAGACGGTCTTGACGAGATTAACGATCCACGCGGGATGATCGGTGTAAGATTAGAAATGGAAGGTACACTTATTACAGGCTCGAGAACTTTACTACATAACCTACTTCGTTGTGTAGAAAAAGCAGGTCTTGAAATTGTTGATATTTGTCTTCAACCTTTAGCGGCTGCAACAGTTGCTATATCTTCAGATGAAAAAAATAGAGGAGTAGCCCTTGTTGATATGGGGGGAGGATCTACAACTTTATCTATTTTTAAAGATGGAGAGTTACAAGCGACGAGCGTATTACCATTAGGTGGAGACCATATAACGAAAGATATTGCGATTGGGTTGAAAACTTCAACAGAAAATGCAGATCAAATTAAGTTGAAATATGGACATGCTTTTTATGATACAGCATCTGAAGAAGAGATGTTTACGGTTCCTATTATGGGAAGTGATCAAACAGAACAATATTCTCAGTTGGAATTATCGGATATAATAGAGGCTCGTGTAGAGGAAATTTTAATGTTTGTTCAAGATGAAGTGCGTAAGTTAGGAGTAAAGCAAGTGGCTTCTGGTTATGTACTAACTGGCGGAATTGCTTCTATGCCAGGTGTTCTTGATCTTGCATATGATATTTTACATGAAAATGTTCGTGTAGCAACTCCTGATTATATTGGTGTGCGTGAGCCCCAATATACAAGTGGAGTTGGATTAATTAAACATTCTTATCAAAAAGCTAAATTACGTGGGAAAAATGTGCAGGAAAAGCAAGAGCATTTTGAACCAGTACCAGCACCAGCACCAACGCCGGTACAACAGCAACCCGCGAAACAAAAAACTCGTAATCAAAACAATAATAATCAAAATGATGACCGCATGATGTCAAAAGTAAAACGTGTATTCCGTTATTTATGGGATTAAAATTGGACACGAAAAATGAGGTTCTAGGGGGATTTCGACATGTTAGAGTTTGATACTACTCAAGATCAATTAGCGAATATAAAAGTTATCGGTGTCGGCGGTGGCGGAAACAATGCTGTAAACCGTATGATTGAACACGGTGTACAAGGTGTAGACTTTATCGCTGTGAACACTGATGCACAAGCATTAAATCTATCAAAAGCTGAAACAAAAATGCAAATTGGTGGAAAATTAACGCGTGGACTTGGTGCAGGCGCAAACCCTGAAGTAGGGAAAAAAGCTGCAGAAGAAAGTAAAGAACAGATCCAAGAAGCACTTCGTGGTGCGGATATGGTCTTCGTAACTGCCGGTATGGGCGGTGGAACTGGAACTGGTGCAGCTCCAGTTGTTGCTCAAGTTGCAAAAGAATTAGGTGCTTTAACAGTTGGTGTTGTAACACGTCCATTTACTTTTGAAGGACGTAAGCGTGCGACGCAAGCAGCATCTGGTATTGCAGCATTTAAAGAAAATGTAGATACTCTTATTGTAATTCCAAACGATCGCTTATTAGAGATTGTTGATAAAAATACGCCAATGTTAGAAGCATTCCGTGAAGCTGATAACGTATTACGTCAAGGTGTTCAAGGTATTTCGGATTTAATTGCAACGCCAGGTTTAATTAACTTAGACTTTGCAGACGTAAAGACAATTATGTCTAATAGAGGTTCTGCTTTAATGGGTATTGGTTCTGGTAACGGGGAAAATCGTGCTGCAGAAGCTGCGAAAAAAGCGATTTCTAGTCCATTACTAGAAACATCTATTGATGGAGCTCAAGGTGTTATCATGAACATTACGGGTGGCGCTAACTTAAGCTTATATGAAGTACAAGAAGCGGCAGATATCGTAGCTTCAGCTTCAGATCCAGAAGTAAATATGATCTTCGGTTCTGTTATTAACGAAGGATTAAAAGATGATATCGTTGTAACTGTAATTGCAACTGGTTTTGATGATAGCATTGCAACTCAACCACCAAAACCAATTATTCGCCCGAATGCGAACCACACGCAACAACAGCAACAACCAGTAGCTCAACCTTCAAAACAACGTGAAGTAAAACGTGAAATGAAGCGTGAAGAGCCAGTTGTACATGAGCGTCATTCAGATTCAGATGATATCGATATTCCAGCATTTTTACGTAACCGTCGTAGACGATAAAAAAAGGAGCTTTCATGCTCCTTTTTTGTTTTTTAAATGGAAAAGACCTGCTAAGCAGGTCTTTTTTTTATTTGGTATATTTTGTTGGTGAAAATAAGAGTATATCATTCTATGAATTTGTACTTTTATTTTTTACCGACAGATTATGTCTAGAAATCACAAAATAACAAAAAAACACCTCCGCAAATTGACACACTTTCCTATTGGATATGCATTATACTAGTCTCAACTTGAAAAAAGAGGTGAATTGTTTGGTTGTTTACGCCGACGTTGTTTGGTTGTTAAACGCCTGCATTGATTTTCTTTTGCTTTTATTAACAGCTACCGTGTTAAAAAAGAAAATCAAAAAATGGAGGCTTGTGTTAGGGGCATTTATAGGTTCAACTATTGTTATTTTTGCCTTTACTCCTTTTGCTTCTATGATGACACATCCAATTATGAAACTACTGTACTCGTTACTTATTGTGTATACAGCATTTGGGTTTACAACATTTAGAAATTATGCACAAACTGTTTTTACTTTTTACTTTGTAACCTTTATGGTTGGCGGAGGATTAATTGGAACTCATTTCTTTTTGCAAACGAATGAAATGGTAAATGGATTGGTTCAATCTCAGTCAATTTCTTACGGTGATCCAATTAGTTGGTTATTTGTTATTTTTGGTTTTCCAGTAATTTATTATTTTTCTAAAAAGCGTATTGAAAGTGTAGAGGTCACGAAAATACACTATGATCAAATTGTGAAAGTAAAAATTCAATTAGCAGAAGAAGAACTAGAACTGGCAGGTCTTATTGACAGTGGGAACCAACTTTATGACCCATTAACAAAAACACCCGTTATGATTATGCATGTTTCATCATTAGAACATTGCTTACCATCTTGGTTAACAGAACAAATTTATTCCAAAACAGAAATTCCTCAAATACCAGAAAATGATTCTGGTTGGGCGACAAAATTACGCTTAATTCCTTTCCGTGCAGTAGGGGTAGAGAGTCAATTTTTGTGGGCAATTAAGCCTGACAGTGTGCAAGTTGACCATGAAGGTAGTTCTATTGTTGTAAACAAAGTATTAATTGGATTAAATACACAACAGCTTTCTACTAATGGGGAGTATCAATGTATTGTGCATCCAAAAATGTTGATTTCACAAAAAATGGTAATTGCTTAATAATGAGAGGCGGGATAATATGATGAAATTAAAATTTTATTTAGTATACCTTTGGTATAAAGTATTGCTGAAATTAGGAATTAAGACCGATGAAATTTATTATATTGGTGGAAGTGAAGCGTTGCCACCACCGTTAACAAAAGAAGAAGAGGAAGTTCTTTTGAATAAATTGCCAAAAGGAGATCAGGCAGCAAGGTCATTACTTATTGAACGTAACTTAAGGCTCGTTGTATATATAGCAAGAAAGTTTGAAAATACAGGGATAAATATTGAAGATTTGATTAGTATAGGAACAATCGGCCTTATTAAAGCGGTAAATACATTTAATCCAGAAAAGAAAATAAAATTAGCAACATATGCATCGCGTTGTATAGAAAATGAAATTTTAATGCATTTACGTCGAAATAACAAAAATCGTTCGGAAGTTTCTTTTGATGAACCACTAAACATTGATTGGGATGGGAATGAACTGTTATTGTCTGACGTGTTAGGTACAGATGATGATATTATTACAAAAGATTTAGAAGCTACTGTAGATCGTCACCTTTTAATGAAAGCATTACACCAATTAAATGATCGTGAAAAACAAATTATGGAACTTCGGTTTGGGCTTGCTGGAGGAGAGGAAAAGACGCAAAAAGATGTGGCTGATATGCTTGGGATTTCACAGTCATACATTTCGCGTTTAGAAAAAAGAATTATAAAAAGATTACGAAAAGAATTTAATAAAATGGTGTAAAGAATAAGACCAGCCGTTATGTAGGCTGGTCTTATTCTATTTAGTTGTATTAGGAAAGATAATTTAAATAACAAATCGTGAAAAAACCACATGCATAAAATCCCCTTCAAAGGAAATACTTTACACTGTACAGCAACTCCCGATAGGAGGGAACACTTTGACGAGAAACAAAGTAGAAATTTGCGGTGTTGATACAGCTAAACTTCCAGTATTAAAAAATGAAGAGATGCGTAAATTATTTCGTGAAATGCAAAGTGGAGAGATAAGCGCAAGAGAAAAATTAGTGAATGGAAACTTACGTCTTGTACTGAGCGTCATCCAAAGATTTAATAACAGAGGAGAATATGTTGACGATTTATTTCAAGTTGGTTGCATCGGACTTATGAAATCAATTGATAATTTTGATTTAGGCCAAAATGTAAAATTTTCAACGTATGCTGTGCCGATGATTATTGGGGAAATACGCAGATATTTGCGTGATAATAATCCGATTCGCGTATCGCGCTCATTGCGAGATATTGCGTATAAAGCTTTGCAAGTAAGAGAAAAGTTGATTGCAGAAAATTCAAAAGAACCAACAGCAATGGATATTGCAAAAGTGCTAGAAGTAACTCATGAAGAGATAGTATTTGCTTTAGATGCAATTCAAGATCCAGTTTCATTATTTGAACCGATTTATAATGATGGGGGAGATCCTATCTTTGTTATGGATCAGTTAAGTGATGAAAAACAAAAGGACGAGCAGTGGGTTGAAGAATTAGCATTGAAAGAAGGAATGAAGCGTTTAAATGATAGAGAGAAAATGATTATTAGAAAACGTTTCTTCCAAGGAAAGACACAGATGGAAGTTGCAGAAGAAATTGGGATTTCCCAAGCGCAAGTATCACGTTTAGAGAAGTCAGCCATTAAACAAATGAATAAAACGATTCAAGGATAAGGTCTCACCAATTATGGTGAGACCTTTTTATATGTAATATGGTTTGTGCTCATAGTAGGGGATTTGTGTTCATATAATGAAACTAGCATGGTGTTTCGTGTAGGTGGCTTCCTGTAAATATGAGAAACAGTTTCCAATTTGTCATATAAGGGAGAGGATAAAAATGGTGATACGAATTTCAGAGTTACAGATGAAGGATGTTATAAATATTTCAGATGGAAAAAGGATTGGGAATATTGGAGATATTGAAATTGATATGAACACAGGGAAAATTTGTTCTGTTATTATTTCAAAACAGACACGTATGCTAGGTATTTTTGGAAAAGATGTTGAGATTGTAATTCCTTGGAAGGAAATTGTGAAAATTGGGGAAGATGTCATACTTGTAAGAGTAAATCCTGTTAATTCTGTAACAGAATCAATACAAACACCGACAATTTCATAAAGAATATTACAAATTCCTCTTTTTTTTCTGTTAGGATTATGAAAAAATAAAAGTATGGTAAAATAGACAGGAAGTACCATGCTTTTTTCTGTTATTTTAATTAAAAGGAGCCGCTTTATTATGAGAGAACCATTTAAATATGTGGACGGTATACTGTATTTACAAGCGTGGAAAGAACTTGGAAACATTACTGCTGGATTTACGACAAAAGATGGTGGGATAAGTACGGGCTCCTTTCATGCGATGAATTTAGGATTACATGTGAATGATATCGTGGAGAACGTTCATGAAAACAGACGCATTTTAGCAAATAAGTTACAAAAACCATTAGAAAATTGGATTTGCTCTGAACAAGTTCATGCTCATCATGTTGAAAAAGTAGGGCAACAGGAAAAGGGAAGTGGTGTCTATTCATATGAGGACGGCATTTCAAAAACAGATGGCATTTATACGAGTAATGAAGATGTTCTGTTAACGTCTTGTTACGCGGATTGTGTTCCGCTCTATTTTTATGCACCATCACATGGTATGATAGGACTTGCGCATGCTGGATGGAAAGGCACTGTACAAGAGATTGCAAAGGAAATGATTCAAAAGTGGAATGCAGAAGGTATTTCAAGTGATGAAATTCATGTTGCAATTGGGCCGTCGATCGGATCTTGTTGTTATGTTGTGGATGATCGTGTATTAACAGCAGCACAGGAAGTAGTTAGGGGTGCTGTTCCTCATCAAAAAATTTCTGACGGGCAGTACGCAATTAATTTAAAAGAAATTAATCGTATATTATGTGTACAAGCAGGCATAAAAGAAGAGCATATTGTAATGTCATCTCTTTGTACAAGCTGTGAAGAGCAACTATTTTTCTCTCATCGTCGTGATCAAGGTAAGACAGGAAGAATGTTGAGTTTCATAGGTTTTAAGGAGGAAGAAAGCAAGTGACAGTACAAGAAAATTTAGAAATTGTAAACGAAGCTATTAAAGAATCTTGCGCTCGAGCTGGACGTTCGTTGCAAGATATTAAACTTGTTGCAGTTACAAAAACTGTAGGGATTGAAAAAACAAATGAAGTAATTGAAGCTGGAGTTATCGATTTAGGTGAAAATAGAAATGAAGGTTTCTTACAGAAATACGAGCATTTCGGTTCAAAAGTTAATTGGCACTTTATTGGCTCATTACAAACGAGAAAAGTAAAAGAAATCATTAATGAAATTGATTATTTACATTCGTTAGATCGTCTTTCACTGGCGAAAGAAATTCAGAAACGTGCTGATAAGAAAGTGAAATGCTTTATTCAAGTGAAAACCTCATCTGAAGAATCGAAGCAAGGATTGGCAATAGAAGAGGTTGTTTCTTTTATTCAAAGTTTGCAAGAATTCGATAAAATTGAAGTGGTTGGACTAATGACGATGGCTCCATTTACAGAAGAAGAGGAAGAAATCAGACGCTGTTTTAAGGAATTACGTATGCTGCAAACAGAGGTGCAGGAGCTAGAGTTATTACATGCGCCATGTAAAGAATTATCAATGGGAATGTCCAACGATTACAAGATTGCAATTGAAGAAGGGGCTACATATATTCGTTTGGGAACGATTTTAGTAGGAAAAGCGTAAAAGGAAGGAGAATCTTATTATGAGTTGGTCAAAAGTAAAATACTTCTTTTTTGATACACCGGAAGAAAAAGAAGCAGCTCAATATGGTTATGAAAAGGAGCAAACAGACATGAAAAAGCAGCAAGATCCACCAGAACAACAAGACGTTACGTTTCCGAAAGCGCAACCGAAGCAAAATGTTGTGAGTATTGAAACAGCAAAACAATCTTCAAAAGTTGTTTTATTAGAACCACGCACATATTCGGAAGCACAAGGGATTGCGGACCACTTAAAAGGTAGACGAGCTGTTGTAATTAATTTGCAGAGAATGTCTACTGATCAAGCGGTACGTATCGTTGACTTTTTAAGTGGTACTGTATACGCTATAGGCGGGGACATTCAAAAAATAGGGCCGAAAACATTTATGTGTACACCTGAAAATGTAGATATTGTTGGTGCGATTTCAGAGTTATTCGGTGAAGAAGAAGAAACAAATATAAAGAGGTGGTAATACGCCATGACAACAGTTTTTATAGTGTTAAGTTATGCTATCGAGATTTACTCGTGGGCACTTATTATTTACATTCTCCTATCATGGTTTCCTGGTGCAAAGGAATCATCTTTTGGAGAGTTCCTGGCACGTATTTGTGAACCGTATTTAGAACCATTCCGCCGCTTTATTCCGCCGCTTGGAATGATTGATATTTCTCCAATCGTTGCAATCTTTGCGTTGAAACTTGCTAAAACTGGTTTGTTCAGTTTATTAAGCTATTTCTTATAGTAAGAAGGTAAATACATGAGCATCTACGAACATTTTAGGCCTGATGAGGAGGTCTTTGTGGATAAAGTGCTAGAGTGGAAGCGAGCGGCGGAGTACCATCAAGTGAAGTTAATGGATTTTCTTGATCCTAGGCAACAACAAATTGTTTCTATGGTAATAGGACAAGGTGATGTTGCTGTGCAATTTGGTGGTGCAACGCCTAATGCAGAGCGTAAAAGAGCACTTATTTATCCAGACTATCTAGAATTAAATGAAGAAGAATTTCAAGTAGAAGTATTAGAAATTGACTATCCTTCCAAGTTTTATACGCTAGAACATAGGCAAATATTAGGTACATTTATGTCTCTTGGTTTAACAAGAGAAAAATGTGGTGATATTTTGCTGCAAGAAAATCGTGCCCAAATTGTAGTTGCGAAAGAAATTGTATCGTATATTGAGATGAACTTACAATCAATAGGGAAAGTAAAAGTCTCTTTAGCGTCAGTGCAAGGAGAACAAATTCTACAGATACATGAAACGTGGGGAGAGAAATCTGGAACGGTTTCTTCACTTCGTTTAGATGTTATGTTAGCTGAAATGTTACATTTATCTAGACAGAAAGTACAACCTTTCATAAAAAATGGTTTAGTAAAAGTCAATTGGAAAACAGTGGAGCAAACTTCTTATGAATGTTATCCAGGAGATGTTTTTTCTGTTAGAGGATATGGCCGAAGTAAATTATTTTCTGTAGAAGGTAGAACAAAACGCGACAAATGGAGAATTTTGTATGGTATACTAAAATGATTGGTTTTTTAGAAGGAAATCCTCCTATTTTGTCGAAGAAAAGATATAATTGAAAGAGGAAATTTAGATAACTACTTGGAGGTGGCGTTGTGCCGTTAACACCATTAGATATTCATAACAAAGAATTTGGTCGCGGATTCCGTGGCTATGATGAAGATCAAGTAAATGAGTTTCTTGATCAAATTATCAAAGATTATGAATTGGTCATTCGTGAGAAAAAAGCTTTAGAAGAAAAAGTTGCGCAGTTAGAAGGGAAGTTAGATCATTTCTCTAATATTGAAGATACGTTAAACAAATCTATCGTTGTTGCACAAGAAGCAGCGGAAGAAGTAAAACGTAATGCGCAAAAAGAAGCGAAATTAATTGTGCGTGAAGCTGAAAAGAATGCTGATCGTATTATTAACGAAGCATTAGTAAAATCAAGAAAAGTTGCTTTTGATATTGAAGAGCTAAAGAAACAAGCGAAAGTATTCCGAACTCGTTTCCGTATGTTATTAGAAACACAGCTTGAGATGTTAAACAACGATGATTGGGATAAACTAATTGAATTAGAAGACGAAGTAGATGAACTGTTGAAAAAAGAAGAAACAGTGTAAGCTTGACGTTTTTCTCATTATTACATATAATTTTAAACAACATATTTATTAAGAAAAACGAAGATAGGGATAAGTACCTTTTCAAACCTTATATAGCGAACTGAGGATGGTGTAAGCTCAGGATAAGGAGATAGTGGGAATATCACCCTGGAGTTCCGCGCTGAACAAATAGAGTAAGCGTAGGCGTGTATTCGCGTTAAGAATATAAAGAGGATTCTATACATATGTATAGAATCTACTAGGGTGGTACCGCGGGAGACTTTCTCGTCCCTTTTGGGGATGAGAAGGTCTCTTTTTTATTCCGTTTTTTAAGTATTTCTTTTATACATGTAAGGAGGAATTGAGCATGGAGTACAAAAATACATTACTGATGCCAAAAACAGAGTTCCCAATGCGTGGGAATTTACCAAAACGTGAGCCTGCAATGCAAGAAAAATGGGCTGAAATGAATATTTACGAAAAAGTACAAGAACATACAAAAGGTCGTCCTTTATTTGTATTGCATGATGGACCTCCATATGCGAATGGTGACATTCATATGGGACATGCATTAAATAAAGTATTAAAAGACTTTATTGTTCGTTATAAATCAATGACTGGTTTTAGTGCGCCATATGTTCCGGGATGGGATACGCACGGTTTACCAATTGAACAAGCTTTAACAAATAAAGGTGTAAAACGTAAAGAAATGACAGTTGCTGAGTTCCGTAAGTTATGTGCAGAGTATGCATATGAACAAGTAGAACGTCAACGTGAGCAATTTAAGCGTCTAGGTGTACGTGCAGATTGGGATAATCCATATATTACTTTAGAGCCAGCTTATGAAGCACAACAAATTAAAGTGTTTGGTGACATGGCGAAAAAAGGTTATATCTATAAAGGTCAAAAACCAGTTTACTGGTCTCCAACGAGTGAATCTGCTTTAGCAGAAGCTGAAATTGAATATCAAGATAAAAAATCAGCATCTATTTACGTAGCATTCCCTGTAAAAGATGGAAAGAACGTATTAGAAGGTGATGAAAAGTACATCATTTGGACAACAACACCTTGGACATTACCTGCAAACTTAGGTATTTCTGTTCATCCAGAGCTTGAATATAGCATTGTAAAAGTAAATGATGAGAAATATATCATTGCTTCTGAGCTGTTTGAGACAGTTGCAAAAACGTTAGAGTGGGAAAATGCTGAAGTTGTGAAAACAGTAAAAGGTAGCGAACTTGAGTATACAGTTGCAAAACATCCATTCTACGATCGTGATTCATTAGTTATGCTAGGAGATCACGTAACAACAGATGCAGGTACAGGTTGTGTTCATACAGCACCAGGACACGGGGAAGATGACTTCGTTGTTGGTAAAAAGTATGGATTAGAAGTACTTTGCCCAGTCGATGATAAAGGTGTATTAACAAATGAGGCACCTGGATTTGAAGGCTTATTCTATGATAAAGCTAACAAACCAATTACAGAAAAATTAGAAGAAGTAGGCGCGTTACTGAAACTAACATTCATTACACATTCATACCCACATGATTGGAGAACGAAAAAACCAATTATTTTCCGTGCGACAGCACAGTGGTTTGCATCTATTGAAGCATTCCGTAAAGAATTAATAGAAGCTGTAGCAGAAACAAAATGGGTACCAGCATGGGGAGAAACTCGTCTTCATAATATGGTTCGTGACCGTGGTGACTGGTGTATTTCTCGTCAGCGTGCATGGGGTGTGCCAATTCCGGTATTCTATGCTGAGAATGGTGATCCAATTATTACGGATGAAACAATTAACCATGTAGCAGATTTATTCCGTGAACACGGTTCTAACGTATGGTTCGAGCGTGAAGCGAAAGATCTATTACCAGAAGGATTTACACATCCAGGTAGTCCAAATGGTGAATTCCGTAAAGAAACAGACATCATGGATGTATGGTTCGATTCAGGTTCTTCTCACCAAGCGGTATTAGAAGAGCGCGAAGATTTACAGCGTCCAGCTGATTTATATTTAGAAGGATCTGACCAGTATCGTGGTTGGTTTAACTCTTCATTATCAACAGCAGTTGCTGTAACAGGTAAAGCTCCATATAAAGGCGTACTAAGCCACGGTTTCGTACTAGATGGTGAAGGACGTAAAATGAGTAAGTCGATTGGAAACATCGTCGTACCGAAGAAAATCATGGATCAATTAGGCGGAGACATTTTACGCTTATGGGTATCTTCTGTTGACTATCAATCTGACGTACGTATTTCAGATGATATTTTAAAACAAGTAGCAGAAGTGTATCGTAAAATCCGTAACACATTCCGTTTCTTATTAGGAAACTTAGACGACTTTAAGCCAAGTGAAAATGCAGTAGCTGTAGCTGAACTTCGTGAAGTAGATCGTTACATGTTAGTAAAATTAAATGACTTAATTACAAAAGTTAAAGAAGCATATGAGACATACGATTTCGCTGCTGTGTATCATGCAATTCATAACTTCTGTACAATTGATTTAAGTTCATTCTACTTAGACTTTGCAAAAGACATCTTATACATTGAAGGTGCAAACCACGAAGATCGTCGTGCAATTCAAACTGTATTATATGATGTTCTTGTTGCGTTAACGAAACTTGTAACACCAATCTTACCGCACACAGCTGATGAAGTATGGCCATATATTCCAGGCGTAACAGAAGAAAGTGTACAATTAACTGATATGCCAGAAGCTGTACAATTAGATGACGCGGAAGCGTTAAAAACAAAATGGGATGCATTTATGACATTACGTGATGACGTGTTAAAAGCACTAGAAGTAGCTCGTAATGAAAAAGTAATCGGTAAGTCATTAAATGCAAGCATTACGCTATATCCAACTGCAGAAATGAAAGCTATGTTAGAGTCTATTAGCGAAGACTTAAAGCAATTATTCATCGTTTCTGAGTATAAACTTGGTGGTATGATGGATGAAGCGCCAGCAGATGCACCGAAGTATGAACATACAGCGGTTGTTGTTGTTCAAGCAACTGGTGAAACATGTGAACGTTGTTGGGTAGTTTCAGAAACAATTGGTAAAGATGCTGAACATGAAACATTATGTGAGCGTTGTGCAACAGTTGTTAAAGAAAACTATGTAAAATAATAAAAAACTGACTGCTATTGATGCGGTCAGTTTTTTTGTTGATGGTATATCAAGATCACTTTCAGACTCTTTCCTGTGAAGGAAAAATGTGTGTGAGGTAAGCAAATAAATTTCGGACACACTAACTGTACATTACAGCTAGGAGGAATGTACACGTGAATGAAATTTACATGGAAATAAAAGAAGAATTGCAATTGATGAGAAAAGAGTTGCAAGAGAGACTAGCTAAAGAAGTAATGCACAAATATGATGTCGAGTTCAGCCAAGAGCTTGGATATGAAATTAAGGAAGAGATAAAGAAAAAATTGCTATTACATGATATAAAAGAGGATTTAAAGGATGTAGAACGCGCATTATTTAAAATGGAAATAGACATGTATGGTATTTGTGAAGAGACGGGGAGATTAATTTCCACAAAGCAAATGAAGACAATGCCGACTGCCCGTACGATTCATGAATTCTTCTACGAAAAGGTAAATGTATGAATACGCACAACGATATTATATTACCTTTTTTTAATTTATTTTATTCTTCTATAAAGGTTCATTGTGAAAAGGTAGCAGCTATGCTAAAATTTTGAGGTACACTGTCTTTGTGGGGGAAATGAAAATGATATATTATGTAATAGCGTTATTCGTCATTGCTATCGATCAAATATCGAAGTGGTTAATTGTAAAGAACATGGAATTGGGTACGAGTATTCCGATTATCGACAATGTATTATACATAACATCACATCGAAATAGAGGCGCTGCTTGGGGTATTTTAGAAAATAAAATGTGGTTCTTCTACATTATTACAGTTGTTTTTGTAGTGTTTATTGTATTTTATATGAAAAAGTATGCGAAAACAGACAAGCTTCTAGGTATTTCGTTAAGCCTAATTTTGGGCGGGGCAATTGGTAACTTTATTGATCGTGTATTTAGACAAGAAGTAGTGGATTTCATTCACGTGTATATTTTCTCGTACAACTATCCAGTATTCAATATAGCTGATTCAGCATTATGTATTGGTGTTGTATTAATTATTATTCAAACATTATTAGAAGGCAAGAAAGCGAAGGAGTAATTGAATGAGTGAAGTAGTACAAGTAACAGTTGCAGCAGAGCAAAAAAACGAGCGAATTGATAAATTCGTTGCAGGGATAAATAACGAATGGTCACGTACGCAAGTGCAGCAATGGATTAAAGATGACGTTGTGACAGTAAACGGAAAAGCGGTAAAAGGGAATTATAAAGTAAAAGAAGAAGATGAAATTACAGTAACAATTCCTGAACCAGAAGAGTTAGATATTCAACCAGAGGATTTAAATTTAGAAATTTATTATGAAGATGCAGATGTGCTTGTTGTAAATAAGCCACGTGGTATGGTTGTACATCCAGCACCAGGGCATACAAGTGGTACACTTGTAAACGGCCTTATGCACCATTGTACAGACTTATCAGGCATTAACGGTGTAATGCGTCCAGGTATCGTGCATCGTATTGATAAAGATACATCTGGACTATTAATGGTTGCTAAAAATGATATGGCACATGAATCGCTTGTAAATCAGCTTGTAGCAAAAACAGTAACGAGACGTTACAAAGCGATTGTATACGGTGTGATTCCGCATGATAAGGGAACGATTGATGCTCCGATTGCTCGTGATAAGAAAGAGCGTCAAAGTATGACAGTTGATGAAAATGGTAAGAACGCTGTTACGCACTTCCAAGTGTTAGAACGCTTTAAAGACTTTACGCTTGTAGAATGTCGCTTAGAAACGGGACGTACGCACCAAATTCGTGTTCATATGAAATATATTGGCTATCCACTTGCAGGAGATCCGAAGTATGGTCCGAAGAAAACGTTAGATATGAATGGACAAGCACTTCATGCGGGTATTTTAGGCTTTGATCATCCTCGTACTGGTGAATATATTCAGTTTGAGGCACCGATTCCAGAAGTGTTTGAAGACGTATTAAATATTTTACGAAAATAGTATTGACAAATCATAAGAAAACTGAGATACTGACAACAGTTAAATAATGATCCTTTAACACAGCCCAGTGAGGTTGAGAAGGTAACGGTTTGAAATACTTAGGGTATGTTGTACCCTTTTTTCAAAAGTCCTCTCGCACACGCTGAGAGGACTTTTTTTATACCATTACTCTCACGCAAGAAAAAAGCTTGGAGGTGTAGAGCATGCAAGAGAAAGCTGTCGTTTTAGATGACCAAATGATTCGCCGCGCTTTAACACGAATTAGTCATGAAATCGTGGAACGAAATAAAGGTGTCGATAATTGTGTTCTTGTCGGAATTAAAACTCGTGGAATTTTTATTGCACAACGTTTGGCAGAACGAATTGGTCAAATTGAAGGAAAAGAAATGGAAGTTGGAGAGTTAGACATTACGTTATATCGTGATGATTTAACACTACAATCGAAAAATAAAGAACCACTTGTAAAAGGTTCTGATATCCCTGTAGATATTACGAAGAAGAAAGTTATCCTTGTGGATGACGTATTATATACAGGAAGAACAGTTCGAGCAGCAATGGATGCTCTTATGGATTTAGGTAGACCATCTCAAATCCAATTGGCGGTTCTTGTTGATAGAGGTCATCGCGAATTACCAATTCGCGCTGATTATGTAGGGAAGAACATTCCAACATCAAGTGAAGAGCGTATCGAAGTTGATTTGCAAGAGACAGATCAACAAGATCGAGTAAGCATATACGATAAGTAAAGCCCTTTTAAATGTAGTCCTGTGAGGCTGCCAAAGGGTCTTGGCTTTCATATGTCAAATTTGGCATACGAAAGTGTAGGACTCTTTGTGCACAGGCACAAAGAGTTTTTTTATTGCAAAGATTTAAACTGAAGGAGGATGTAACAATGGAACAAAAGCCAGTGTTAGACGTTAATGAAGTACCGAAACCGGGAAAATGGTTATTTTTAAGTATACAACATTTGTTCGCGATGTTTGGATCAACAGTGCTTGTTCCGTTTTTAACAGGATTGAATCCATCAGTAGCATTAATATCAAGTGGATTAGGAACGTTAGCGTTCCTTCTTATAACGAAAGGTCAAGTACCTGCCTATCTAGGATCATCATTCGCCTTTATCGCACCGATTATAACAGCGAAAACGGCAGGTGGACCGGGAGCAGCAATGCTTGGTGGTTTGCTAGCAGGACTTGTGTACATCTTAATCTCACTCGGAATTAAGAAATCAGGATCAGAGTGGATTATGAAATTACTACCACCAATCGTAGTTGGTCCAGTAGTAATGGTAATCGGTCTAGCTTTAGCACATACAGCAGTTAACATGGCGATGAACGGTGCGGATGGCAAATATAGCTTTACACACTTTTCAGTAGCATTAGTAACATTAGCAATTACAATTATATGCTCGATATTTGGAAAAGGATTTTTCAGTATAATACCAGTGTTACTTGGCATTATCGGCGGATATATCTTCGCTTACTTCCAAGGGCTAGTAGACTTAAAGCCGGTAGCTGAGGCAAAATGGTTTGTTGTACCAGATTTCACAGTACCATTTGTAACATATACACCAGAGTTTTCATGGAAGATTGTACTCTTGATGGTACCAGTTGCACTAGTAACAATATCAGAACATATCGGACATCAAATTGTTCTTGGAAATGTTATTAAAAGAGATTTAATTGAAAAACCAGGTTTACACCGTTCAATCTTCGGTGACGGAGTAGCAACATTAATTGCGTCACTAATCGGTGGGCCACCGAATACAACGTATGGTGAAAACATCGGTGTGCTAGCAATTACGAGAGCATACAGTGTATACTTATTCATCGGTTCAGCAGTATTCGCAATCATGTTCGGGTTTATCGGTAAGATTTCTGCACTGATTCATTCGATCCCAACACCAGTTATGGGTGGTGTATCAATCTTACTATTCGGTGTAATCGCATCAAGCGGATTACGCATGATGGTAGATGATAAAACAGATTTAAGTGACAAACGAAACTTAATGATTGCATCAGTAATATTAGTAATCGGTATTGGTGGAGCGGTACTTCACGTAGGAGAATCATTCCAAGTAGAAGGAATGGCACTAGCAGCAATTGTAGGTGTACTGTTAAATCTACTACTACCGGAAACGAAACAAATAAAACAATCTAAGCAGATTGCTTCATAATAATAACCTTTTAATTCAGTCCTGTGAGACCGGAAAGGGTGGCTTCTTTCTTGCACCCTAGTCTCACATGACTAGGGTATTTTTATGCAAAGGTTGTTATAAAAATTCAAAAGTGGTAACATAAAAATCAGAAAGATGAGGGATGACGATGAGCCATTTGTTAACGATGAGTGAATTATCGGAAGTAGAAATTTCAGAAATCCTAAAAGATGCAGAAGATTTTGCGAATGGAAAAGAGAGCAAAACGACAGAGCAAACTTTTGTTGCGAACTTGTTCTTTGAGAATAGTACGAGAACGAGATTTAGCTTTGAAGTTGCTGAGAAGAGATTAGGACTTGATGTTTTAAACTTTTCAGCTGATGCATCTAGCGTACAAAAAGGAGAAACTTTATACGATACGATAAGAACACTAGAATCAATCGGAACAAAAGCAGTGGTCATCCGCCACGAGCAAGATCGCTACTTCGATGAACTAAAAGATCAGGTGAATATTCCAATCTTAAACGCTGGAGATGGATGCGGAAACCACCCAACGCAGTGCCTACTCGATCTTCTTACAATTAAACAAGAGTTTGGAAGATTTGAAGGTTTGAAGATTGCAATAGTAGGAGATGTTCGTCATAGCCGAGTAGCACGTTCTAATGCAGAAGCATTAACGAAGCTTGGTGCAACAATTTACTTTGCAAGTCCAGAAGAGTGGAAAGATGAAGACAACACATTTGGAACATACAAACCATTAGATGAACTTGTTCCAGAAGTTGATGTAATGATGTTACTCCGTGTACAACATGAGCGTCATGATCATTATGAAACAGACATTATGAAAGAATATCATGAGAAACACGGATTAACAGTAGAAAGAGAAAAGCGTATGAAAGAAGGAAGCATTATTATGCATCCAGCTCCTGTAAACCGTGATGTTGAAATTGCAAGTGAACTTGTTGAGTGTGAGCGTTCACGCATATTTAAACAAATGGAAAATGGAGTTTACGTAAGAATGGCTGTACTAAAACGCGCCTTACCAAATGTATTAGGAGGAATGAAACATGAATTATTTGTTTAAAAATGGTCGTTATATGAATGAAGAAGGAAAAATCGTAGCAACGGATCTTCTCGTACAAGACGGTAAAATCGCTAAGGTAGCAGAAAATATTACGGCAGATAATGCTGAAGTAATCGATGTGAACGGAAAGTTAATCGCACCTGGATTAGTAGATGTACACGTACATCTTCGTGAACCAGGTGGTGAACATAAAGAAACAATTGAAACAGGTACACTAGCAGCGGCAAAAGGTGGATTCACTACAATTTGCGCAATGCCAAATACACGCCCGGTACCAGATTGCAGAGAACATATGGAAGACTTGCAAAAACGTATTGAAGAAAAAGCTCATGTTAACGTACTACCATACGGAGCAATTACAGTACGTCAAGCTGGTTCTGAAATGACAGATTTCGAAACATTAAAAGAACTTGGAGCATTTGCTTTCACAGATGACGGCGTAGGCGTACAAGATGCGAGCATGATGTTAGCGGCTATGAAACGTGCAGCAAAATTAGATATGGCAGTAGTTGCGCACTGTGAAGAGAATACGCTTATTAATAAAGGTTGTGTACATGAAGGGAAGTTTTCTGAGAAACACGCATTAAACGGTATCCCATCAGTATGTGAATCTGTACATATTGCAAGGGATATACTGCTTGCTGAAGCAGCAGATTGCCACTATCACGTATGTCATGTAAGTACGAAAGGTTCGGTACGTGTAATCCGTGATGCGAAACGCGCTGGAATTAAAGTAACAGCAGAAGTAACACCGCATCACCTAGTGTTATGTGAAGATGATATCCCATCAGCTGATCCTAACTTTAAAATGAACCCACCGCTTCGTGGAAAAGAAGACCATGCAGCATTAATTGAAGGTTTATTAGATGGAACGATCGATATGATTGCAACTGACCATGCACCGCATACAGCGGAAGAGAAAGCACAAGGAATTGAAAGAGCACCGTTTGGAATTACTGGTTTTGAAACAGCATTCCCGCTTCTATACACAAACCTTGCGAAAAAGGGAGTTATTACGCTAGAACAGTTAATTCAATTCTTAACAGAAAAGCCAGCTGATACATTCGGCTTAGAAGCAGGTCGCCTAAAAGAAGGTAGAGCAGCTGATATTACAATCATTGATTTAGAACAAGAAGAAGAGATTGACCCAACAACATTCTTATCAAAAGGAAAAAATACACCATTCGCAGGTTGGAAATGCCAAGGATGGCCGGTAATGACAATCGTTGGTGGTAAGATCGCATGGCAAAAGGAGAGTGCATTAGTATGAAAAGACAACTTATCTTAGAAGATGGAACAGTATTAATTGGAACAGGTTTCGGAGGCGAAATCGAAAAGTCAGGTGAGGTTGTATTTACAACAGGAATGACTGGATATCAAGAAACATTATCTGATCCATCATATTGCGGTCAAATCGTAACATTCACGTACCCATTAATCGGAAACTACGGCATTAACCGTGACGATTTTGAATCCATTCACCCATCTGTAAATGGTTTAATCGTAAACGAAATTTGTGATCATCCATCAAACTTCCGTAATGAAATTTCGTTAAATGATTACTTGAAAGAAAGAAATATCCCAGGATTAGCAGGGATTGATACGAGAAAATTAACGAGAAAAATTCGTCAATACGGTACATTACGCGGACGCCTTTGTAATATGGATGCAGATGTAGAGTACATTGTAAGTCAATTAAAAGCGACAGTATTTACAGATCATGTAAAACGCGTATCAACGAAAGATCCATACCCAAGCCCAGGTCGTGGTCACCGAGTTGTACTAGTAGACTTCGGTATGAAACATGGTATTTTACGAGAATTAAATAAGCGTGACTGTGATGTAATTGTAGTTCCTTACAACACAACAGCAGAAGAAATTTTACGCCTTAGCCCAGATGGAATTATGTTAAGTAATGGACCTGGAGATCCGAAAGATGTATCAGAAGCAATTGAAATGTTAAAAGACATTATCGGTAAAGTTCCTTTATTCGGAATTTGCCTAGGACATCAATTGTTCGCTCTAGCATCAGGTGCAAATACAAGTAAGTTGAAATTTGGTCACCGTGGTTTAAACCATCCAGTAAAAAATCTTGCAACTGGAAAAGTAGCAATTACATCTCAAAATCACGGATACGCAGTAGAAGAAGAATCAGTTGAAAATACAGATCTTGAAATTACACATGTTGCTTTAAACGATGGAACGGTAGAAGGTCTTCGTCATAAGAAGTTCCCAGCATTTACAGTACAATACCATCCAGAAGCTTCAGCGGGACCAGAAGATGCAAATGATTTATTCGAAGATTTCTTAACAATGATTGAAAACTTCAAGAAAGAAGGGGAAGAGTTATGCCAAAACGCCTAGACATTAACACAATTTTAGTAATCGGATCAGGACCAATTGTAATTGGGCAAGCAGCGGAGTTTGACTACTCTGGTACACAAGCTTGTCAATCTCTTAAAGAGGAAGGTTACAAAGTAATCCTTGTTAACTCTAACCCAGCAACAATTATGACGGATACTGCAACAGCAGATAAAGTATACATCGAGCCATTAACATTAGAATTCGTAAGCCGTATTATTCGTAAAGAACGTCCTGATGCAATCCTACCAACATTAGGTGGTCAAACAGGTTTAAACATGGCTGTTGAACTTGCAAAATCAGGCGTACTTGACGAGTGCGGAGTTGAAATTTTAGGAACAAAATTATCAGCAATCGAGCAAGCGGAAGATCGTGATTTATTCCGTACATTAATGCAAGATTTAAATGAACCAACACCACCAAGTGAAATTATTCATAACCTTGATGAAGCATATGGATTTGTAAATGAAATTGGTTATCCAGTAATCGTTCGACCAGCGTTCACATTAGGAGGAACGGGCGGGGGAATTTGCCATAACGAAGAAGAGCTAATTGAAATCGTAACAAGTGGTTTAAAACATAGTCCAGTAACACAATGTTTATTAGAGAAAAGTATTGCTGGCTGTAAGGAAATTGAATATGAAGTAATGCGTGATTCAAATGATAACGCGATTGTAGTATGTAACATGGAAAACATCGATCCAGTTGGTGTTCACACAGGTGATTCGATTGTAGTAGCACCGAGCCAAACGCTAAGCGACCGTGAATATCAAATGTTACGTAACACTTCATTACGAATTATTCGTGCACTAGGAATTGAAGGTGGATGTAACGTTCAGCTTGCGCTTGATCCATATAGCTTCCAATACTATGTAATCGAAGTAAATCCACGTGTAAGTCGTTCATCTGCACTAGCATCTAAAGCAACTGGATATCCAATTGCGAAATTAGCAGCAAAAATTGCAGTCGGCTTAACGTTAGATGAAATTGTAAACCCAGTAACACAAAAAACTTACGCTTGCTTCGAGCCAGCGTTAGACTATGTTGTTTCAAAAATTCCACGTTGGCCGTTTGATAAGTTTGAATCAGCGAACAGAACGCTTGGAACACAAATGAAAGCAACTGGTGAAGTTATGTCAATCGGACGTAACTTAGAAGAATCATTACTAAAAGCAGTTCGTTCTTTAGAGCTTGGCATTTATCACTTAGAATTAGACCACTTAAAAGAACTTGATAAAGAAACGATGAAAAAACGTATCATTAAAGCGGATGATGAACGACTGTTTATTGTAGCAGAAGCAATTCGCCAAGGTGTAACGAAAGAAGAAATCAATGAATGGTGTGAAATGGACTTCTTCTTCTTACAAAAAGTTGAAAACATCGTAAATATGGAATGTGAAGTAAAAGCGAATGTAGGAAATATAGAAGTACTACAAACTGCAAAAGAAATGGGCTTCAGCGATCACTACATTGCAGCAGCTTGGAACAAAACGGAGCGTGAAATTTACGATATGCGTAAAGAAAATAATATGATGCCAGTATTCAAAATGGTAGATACTTGTGCGGCAGAGTTTGAATCTGCAACGCCATATTACTACAGCACATATGCGGACGAAAATGAATCGATTGTAACAGATCGTAAGAGTGTAGTAGTTCTAGGATCTGGTCCGATCCGAATTGGTCAAGGTGTTGAGTTTGATTACGCAACAGTTCACTCAGTATGGGCAATTAAAGAAGCTGGATATGAAGCAATTATCATTAACAACAACCCAGAAACAGTTTCAACAGACTTCAGTATTTCTGACAAATTATACTTTGAACCATTAACGATTGAAGATGTAATGCACATTATCGATTTAGAAAAACCAGAAGGTGTTATCGTTCAGTTCGGTGGACAAACGGCAATTAACTTAGCAGCGAAACTAGAAGAACACGGTGTGAAAATTTTAGGAACATCACTTGAAGACTTAGACCGTGCAGAAGATCGTGATAAATTCGAAGCTGCTTTAACAAAACTTGGCATCCCGCAACCAGTTGGTAAAACAGCAACGACTGTAGAACAAGCGGTAGCAATCGCAGAAGAAATTGGTTACCCAGTATTAGTAAGACCATCTTACGTACTAGGTGGACGTGCAATGGAAATCGTATATCGTCAAGAAGAACTGCTGCACTACATGAAAAATGCAGTTAAAGTTCATGCAGATCACCCAGTATTAATCGACCGTTACATGGTTGGTAAAGAAATTGAAGTAGATGCAATTTCGGATGGTGAGAATGTATTCATTCCAGGTATTATGGAACATATTGAACGCGCTGGAGTTCACTCTGGTGACTCAATTGGAGTATATCCACCACAAAGTTTATCTGAAAAACTAAAAGAACAAATCATTGAACATACAATTGCACTTGGAAAAGGATTAAACATTGTTGGATTACTAAATATCCAGTTTGTAGTATTCAAAGATCAAGTGTACGTAATTGAAGTAAATCCACGTGCAAGCCGTACAGTACCGTTCTTAAGTAAAATTACAGGCGTACCGATGGCGAATGTTGCAACGAAAGTTATTTTAGGGCAAGACCTAGTAGAGCAAGGATACGGAACTGGCTATCACCCAGAAGAGAAAGAAGTATATGTAAAAGCTCCGGTATTCTCATTCGCGAAACTACGCTCAGTTGATACAACATTAGGACCTGAAATGAAATCAACAGGGGAAGTAATGGGTAAAGACTTAACGCTTGAAAAAGCATTATATAAAGGATTAGTTGCTTCTGGAATTAACATCCCAACGCACGGCTCAGTAATCATTACTGTAGCTGATAAAGATAAAGAAGAAGCGATGGAAATTGCAAAACGTTTCCACGAAATCGGCTATAACTTATTAGCAACAGCTGGAACAGCACAATCATTAGAAGAGCAAAATATCCCAGTACAAGTTGTAAACAAAATTGATTCTGAAGACTACAACTTACTAGATATTATCCGTCAAGGAAAAGCACAGTTTGTAATTAACACATTAACAAAAGGTAAACAACCAGCGCGTGATGGTTTCCGCATTCGCCGTGAATCAGTAGAAAATGGTGTGGCTTGCTTAACATCACTTGATACAACGAGAGCAATCTTACGAGTATTAGAATCTATGACATTCTCAGCTCATTCAATGAAAGAAATTACGCAAACAAAGCGTCACGAGGTGGTACATGCATGATGCAAAAGCAAAATATGATCGTCGTTAATCAAAAAGAAATCGCAAAAAATATTTACGAATTAGTGCTTCAAGGAACGTTAGTACAGCAAATGAACGAACCAGGGCAGTTTGTACACATTAAGGTAGCAGAGGGCATTGCGCCCCTTCTGCGCCGCCCAATTAGTATTTGTAATGTAGATCAAGAGAAGAACGAATTTACAATGCTATATCGTGCCGAAGGACAAGGGACAAAAACATTAGCAACTAGAAAACAAGGTGAAATGGTAGATGTACTAGGACCATTAGGACACGGTTTTCCTGTAGAAGAAGCAGAAGCTGGTCAAACAGCTTTACTAGTAGGCGGGGGAATTGGTGTACCACCACTTTATGAATTATCACAGCGCCTCGTTGCAAAAGGTGTACGTGTTATTCACATCTTAGGCTTTCAAACGAAAGATGTAGTTTTCTATGAAGAAAAATTTGCAGAACTTGGTGATACGTACGTTGCAACAGTAGACGGTACACACGGTACAAAAGGATTTGTCACAGATGTAATTGATAATTACGGAATTGACTTTGATATTCTTTATTCATGTGGTCCGTTAGCGATGCTTCGTGCATTAGAAGGACGTTACAAAGAGAAAAAAGCCTATATTTCATTAGAAGAACGTATGGGCTGTGGTATTGGAGCTTGTTTCGCATGTGTATGCCACTTACAAGAAGATCCAAGTGGACATTCTTACAAGAAGGTGTGTAGCGACGGACCAGTATTTCCAATCGGGGAGGTTGTACTATGAACAGATTGCAAGTTGAATTACCAGGATTATCATTAAAAAATCCAATTATACCGGCATCTGGATGCTTTGGGTTTGGTCGTGAATATGCACAGTTTTACGATTTAAGTGTACTAGGATCAATCATGATTAAAGCGACGACAGAACAACCACGTTATGGAAATCCGACGCCTCGTGTTGCTGAAACACCAGGCGGCATGCTAAATGCAATCGGACTTCAAAACCCGGGATTAGACAAAGTAATGAATTCGGAATTACCATGGTTAGAACAATTTGACCTTCCAATTATTGCGAACGTTGCAGGCTCACAAGCTGAGGATTACGTAGCGGTTGCGAAGGAAATTTCTAAAGCGCCTAATGTCCATGCACTCGAATTAAATATTTCTTGTCCGAACGTAAAAACAGGTGGTATCGCCTTTGGTACAAATCCTGAAATTGCTGCTGATTTAACGAAGCGAGTAAAAGAGGTTTCTGAAGTACCTGTATACGTGAAGTTGTCACCGAACGTGGCAAACATTGTGGAAATTGCAAAAGCGATTGAAAATGCAGGTGCAGATGGTTTAACGATGATTAATACATTGCTTGGTATGCGTCTAGATTTAAAAACAGCTAAACCAATTTTAGCAAACCGTACAGGTGGATTATCAGGTCCTGCGATTAAGCCAGTAGCAATTCGTATGGTACATGAAGTAAGCCAAGCGGTAAACATTCCGATTATCGGAATGGGTGGTATTGAGACAGCGGAAGATGTAATTGAATTCTTCTATGCTGGCGCAAGCGCAGTTGCAGTAGGTACAGCGAACTTTATTGATCCGTTCGTATGTCCGACAATTATTGAAGAGTTACCAGCATTACTAGATGAATTAGGATTTGATCACATTTCGGAATGTCAAGGAAGGAGCTGGAAGCAAACATGTCACAGTCGTTAATCGTTGCATTAGATTTTCCAGGGAAACAAGATGTAGAACAATTCTTGCGCCACTTTGAAGGGGAAGAGTTATTTGTCAAAGTTGGTATGGAGTTATTTTACAAAGAAGGCCCTGCGATTATTACGTACTTAAAAGAAAAAGGGCATAAGATCTTTCTAGATTTAAAACTTCATGATATTCCAAATACGGTAAAAAGCGCTATGCGTAGCCTAGCTAGTCTAGATGTTGATATGGTAAATGTTCATGCTGCTGGGGGAAGCAGTATGATGAAAGCTGCGATTGAGGGATTAGAGGAAGGTAAGCAAGAAGGAAAAGAGAGACCGATTTGTATTGCAGTTACACAACTAACAAGCACTTCGGAAGCTATGATGAAAAAAGAGATCGGCATTGAGAAAACGTTAGAAGAAGCGGTTGCTCATTATGCAAAACTAACGAAAGAAAGTGGACTTGATGGCGTTGTTTGTTCAACACTTGAAGTTCCAAAATTACGTGAAGTATGCGGAAATGAATTTGTAACGGTAACACCGGGGATTCGTCTTGCAAGCGATGATGTAAATGACCAAGTGCGCGTAGCGACACCGAAACGTGCGAGGGAACTTGGCTCAAGCTACATTGTAGTTGGACGTAGTATTACAAAAGCAGAAAATCCGCTTGAAGCGTATAAAACAGTAAAACAACAGTGGGAAGGTGTAACAGTATGAAAAAAGAAATCGCATCGCATTTATTAGAAATTGGAGCAGTATTTTTACAACCGAATGATCCATTCACTTGGTCTTCAGGTATGAAATCGCCAATTTATTGTGATAACCGTTTAACTTTATCTTATCCAAAAGTACGTCAAGCGATTGCAGCTGGATTAGAAGAGTTAATTAAAGAGCACTTCCCAACTGTAGAAATTATTGCAGGAACTGCAACTGCTGGTATTGCGCACGCTGCATGGGTAAGCGATCGTATGGATTTACCAATGTGCTACGTACGTAGTAAAGCAAAAGGTCACGGTAAAGGGAACCAAATCGAAGGAAAAGCTGAAAAAGGTCAAAAAGTCGTAGTAGTAGAAGACTTAATTTCAACTGGCGGTAGTGCAATTACATGTGTAGAAGCACTTCGCGAAGCTGGATGTGAAGTATTAGGGATCGTATCAATCTTCACATACGAGCTTGAAGCAGGAAAAGAAAAACTAGAAGCAGCTAACGTAGCATCATATTCTTTAAGTGATTACAGTACATTAACTGAAGTTGCAGCAGAAAAAGGTATGATTGGACAAGCTGAAACGAAGAAATTACAAGAGTGGCGTAAAAATCCAGCTAACGAAGCTTGGATCACAGCGTAACACGAAAAAAGACGACCGCGGGGGAACGCGGTCGTTTTTTATATCATTGTTAAAACTTCAAGTAAAGTTCCATCAATATCAAAGAAAATCATATTACAATCTCCTTAACTACTTAGCGCTTTCTGCAAGCTCATATCCTCTTAAAAACAATAAAGTCATATAAGAAACAATAAATGAGAAGATGCTGTACATGCCAACCCAAAAGAAAAATTTTGGAGTAAAGGCGATAACACCTATTATTAAAAAACTAGCAAACGTTACAATCGGCATTACGTAATACGTTTTCGTCTTGCGCGTTCCAATAACAGAAACGATAAAGATAAGTAATGGACAAATTAATAAGACGAAAATCAATTCATTCATAGGTATGTCCCCTTTTCTAATTGCAGTAATCTGTTTCTCGTAAACGTTTTGAAATAATTACTCTCCTAATATAATTTCGCTAAGTAATAACGAATCCCTCTTGAAAACTGATAATTCATGATGAATTTTACAAGCAAAAAACGTAAGCAAGAGAACACTTGCTTACGTTATAGGATAAACATCGCAACGATCGTGGTGACAATTAAACCGATAACAACCGGTAAAAAGTTTCGGCGTGCAAGTTCAAATGGATCGACTTTACAAATCGCAGCAGCAGGAATAAGTGCCCAAGGAATTAACGTCCCGCCCCCGGTCCATATAGCTGCAATTTGCCCGAGTGCTGTTAATGTAGCTGTTCCATGGCCAAGTGCTGTTCCAAAAAGATTGGCAATGGAACCAGCAAGTGATATACCTGAAAAACCTGATCCATCTAAGCCGGTAATGACACCAACGATGGTTAATGTCCCTGCCGATACATATTGATTTAAAGGAACAGTTTGAGATAAAGCGATGCCTAAGTCGTTAATGATTCCGTGTGAACCTTTCGGTAAATAGTCCCCGATAATTTTTACAAATCCACTATCTCCTAAATAAAAGAGTGCAGCGATAGGAATAACTGGTCCGAAAATTTTAAAGCCAAATTGGAGCCCTTCTATGAAATAATCGGTCGTTTTATTCAGTCCATTTCCTTTGTAGGCGATGAGGGAAATGATGATAATCATAATAACAGTCGTTCCGCCGATAAGTGCAGTTGCGTCGCTTCCTTGTAATTTAAATTGAATCATGCAAAGGATATCAATGATATATATGATAGGGATACAAATAGCGAGCCATTTTTTTATGCGAGAAGATAATGAAGTGAGCGTTTTAGAAGACTCAGTTGATGGAATAGCTTCTTGTATAGATAAGCCTGTATGAAACTCTTTTCGTAAGAAGAAAAAAGCGACAGAAGTTGTCACAATGCCCATAACGATAACGAGTGGAACACTTGCAGATACGATGCTGGAAACAGGGAGACCAGCCGCGTCTGCAGTTAATTTCGGTGCACCTTGAATAACGAAGTCTCCAGATAAGGCGATGCCGTGTCCAAATAAGTTCATAGCAATTGCAACCCCAATTGGAGGAAGGCCGACACGTACAGCAACCGGTAATAAAATAGCTCCCATTAAGGCGACAGCTGGAGAAGGCCAAAAGAAGAAAGAAATGGTCATCATTAAAAGGCCGATAATCCAGTAGGCGAGTGTAGGTGTACGAATCATTTTTGTAAATGGTGAAATCATCGTATCATTTATGCCAGTATGAACGAGTAAATTGCTCATTGATACGATAATGGAGATGATTAATATAGTTGGTAATAGCTCAGTAATGGCGTAAATGAAACTTTGAAAAATTCCGCTAATGGCAAGAGGGATAGAACTTGTTGCAGTTAATGCTAATAAAAAGATAAAAACGATACAAATGATAGTCGTATCTTTTCGGAGAATAAAAAAGGTAATAATAGTGAGTAAACAAATAATGTAGAGAGCGTGTAATAGCGTTAATTCAACTCCCATAACATTCACATCCTTTAGGCATTCGTGTAGTGTATTGTATGAAAGCAGTGAAAGTATGTGAGTATAGGAAAAAGAAAAAATGAAATTTCATGTACTGTAATGGTAAGAAAGATAAATGGATGTTACAATACAAATAATCCTAAAAATGGAATTTAAGGAGAACTTATGCGCAAAAAAATTGGGTTTTGGGGATTTACCATATCTTGTAGTCTATTAATCACTTTAAATTTGTTTACAAACAATGAATGGATCAGTATCATACCTGTTTTCGGCTTTGTTTTTATACTGTTATATAACTGGGATGATATGAAACAATATAGTAAGAAAAGTATCGGAATTATGATAGGTGTCATTGTTGTTTGCTCATTTTTCGTAGGGTTTATTTTAATAGAAGGGCAGAAACAAATAGAGAAAACGTCTATTTTTCAAGAATGGATGTCGTCTGCAAAAGGTCTTTATATTGTAATTATAGCTGTTATTTTTCTAAGAATTATTATAAGCATAGCAAGTTACGTATTAAAGGAGAAGTAGAATGGGGGAGTACGAATGAGAGAGAAAATAGGATATTATGGTGTGCTCGTTTGTTTACTATTATCAGTTATTTCAGGACAATTCCTTAACAGTGACTGGGTACCAGCTATATTATGTATAGGAGTATTGATTTTTGCATCTATGTATCGTTGGAATGAATGGAAAGCATATAGCCGAAAAAAGAAATTTGTTTTCAGTATCGAGTTTGTCATTATTATTAGCACAATTCCGTTTTTTCTATTGAAAGGAAATGAGATAATAGATGGAATTGTAATGTTTCAAGGGTGGTTATTTATTGCGAAAATGCTGTATTTAATATGTATATTAATGTCGGTAGTGGTAATCGTTAAAAAAGTAAACGAAAAGTTATTCGTTAATGAATAAAAGAAAATGCCACCTTATTCGGTGGCATTTTTTTCTATGATTTCAACAAGGAATAACAATTAGTTCCCGATTTGATTTTGTAATAACTTCATAGCCTTCTTTTGTAATGACGATATCGTCTTCAATTCTACAACCGCCCCAGTTCGGTATGTAAATGCCCGGCTCAACTGTAACAACCATACCTTCTTGTAAAGTTACCTTACTTTCTTGGGATAGGCGAAGCGGTTCATGTATTTCTAACCCAAGACCGTGCCCAGTAGAGTGGCCAAAGTATTGACCGTATCCATGTTCTGTAATGTAATCCCTCGTTATATCATCGATACTTTTCGCAGTTTCTCCAGGCTTAATCGCTTCAGTCCCACGTTTTAACGCTTCTCGTACAACATTGTATATTTTTTTGAATTCTTCCGATGGTTCCCCTATTGCTACAGTACGTGTTATATCGGAACAATATCCGTCGTAAAGTGCACCGAAGTCTAATGTAACGATATCCCCTCGTTCGATTATTTTATTTGATGCAACTCCATGGGGAAGTGAAGAACGAACGCCTGAGGCTACAATGATTTGGAATGAAGAAGATGTAGCCCCTTTTTTTCGCATGAAAAATTCTAATTCATCTCGTACAGCATTTTCACTTATTCCTGGTTTTAGAAACGTAAGAATGTGGTGAAATGCTTCGTCCGCGATATTAGCTGCAATTTTCATTGTTTCTATTTCAGGCGTGTCTTTAATGATACGAATATTTTCGATAATTTCGCACACTTGAATCATTTCCGCCTGTACGTATTTTTGCAAGTTTTTATATTGTTGCAATGTCATGTTGTTTTCTTCAATTCCAAGTTTTTGAATGTTTAATTTCGATACTTGATGTGCAATTTCTTTTTCTAAATTTCCTTTATGCATAATAATTTCAGCATCTTTTATTTGTGATTTCGCTTGATCTACATAGCGGAAATCAGTGATAAAAACAGCTTGATCGGCAGAGATTAAGACGACGCCAGCACTACCTGTAAAGCCTGTTGCATATTGGCGGTTTTCTTTTTTGGTAATAAGTAACCCGTCAATTTCATAGTTTTGTAATTGATTTTGGATTTTATTAATTTTTAAAGTCATGTTAATTCCTCCTATTCACAGTATTGAATAAAGCAAATAGCGTGCCAAAATGTATATTTGAAGAAAGGATAGTAGGGACAACATATATTTTAGGGGAGATAAAAAAATAGCCCGTAATTTGTGGGAGGCGGTTTGTTCATAAAATCTAGATTGCTTCAATGAATAGCAGGGGGATGGGGAAAAATAATGATTGGAGTTACACTTGTACTTTATTTACATGCTGTAAAAAATTTTATACAAATGTGAAATGATACTGTCAATTTTTTTGACAATATTGAATGAATATAGCAACGAAATTGAAAACATATAAAAAATGCGCTGCATACAAGCAACGCATTTTTTATTTACGCTTTTAATTTCATTACAATATCAGCATCTGGTGTTACATATACGGTTTGCTGATTGTCGTACGTAACAAAACCAAGTTTTGCACCACTCGGTTTTTTGACATGGCGTATTTTGGTGAAATCAACAGGTACAGAGCTAGACTCTTTCGCTTTACTGTAATAGGCAGCAATTTTGGCAGCTTCTAGTAAAGTTTCTTCAGCAGGCTCTAAAGAACGAATGACAACGTGAGAGCCAGGTATGTCTTTCGTATGTAACCAAATTTCATCACGGCGGGCAAACTTCGTTGTTAAATAATCATTTTGTTTATTGTTTTTACCAACGAAAATCTCTGTGCCATCACTTGCTACATATTTATCTAATACTGGTTTAGTAGGCTTTTTCTTTGCGTTTTTCGTTTTGCGATTGCGCACATAACCTTCTTCAGCTAATTCCTCACGAATTTCTTCAATATCTTTTGAAGAAGCAGCTTCCATTTGTTGAAGTAAGCTATCAAAATAAAGAATTTCTTCATTTGTTTTTTCGATTTGTTCTTCTACAACAACAACTGAATTTTTTGCTTTTTGATACTTTTGGAAATAGCGTTGTGCATTTTCAGATGGTGTTTTTAAAGGATCTAATGTAATTTTTACAGTTCCACCATTCTCATCGTAATAATTAACGACCTCAATATCTTTATCGCCCTTTTTTAAAGCGTACATATTGGCTGTAAGTAGCTCTCCAAATAGTTGATATTTATCTGCTTTTCCAGCATCTTGCAGTGTTTTTTCGAGTTTAATGAGTTTTTTCTCGTTTTTATTTTTTTCGTTTTGCATAAAGCGTTCTAAATCATGAGCTTGTTGTTTTACACGATCACGTTCTGCTTTGCCAAAGAAGAAACGATCTAACAATTCGCTCACTGATGAGAATGTTTTTTCTTCTCCTTGCAAGTGTGTAAGAGGGAAAAGATAAAAGAATTCTTTTCCATTTGCAGTAATCATTGTAGGTGTATATGCATGAGATAGTAATGGTGTTTGTATAGAGAAAAATGCTTCTGATAATGCTTTCTCGTTTGCCATACCGGCTTTCTTTACTACTTCTTTTGCAAATAATGGGGATATTCCCATGAAAGCACCGACGAGTTGTTTATCCATATTTCCAGATAGAAAGTCTAGCGGTCTAATAAAATCATCTGCGGTTTCAATTTGCAGAGGATTGATTTTATGTTGGGCTGGTGGCGCGACGTACTCAGCACCAGCATATACAGTTCGGTGACGGTTTACTGCTAATGAAACGTGTTTTAAGCTATCTAAAATCACGTTTGTTTTCGTATCTAATAAGATAATGTTACTATGTCGTCCCATTATTTCAATTACTAATGTTTTTAATGATTCGTCTCCGATTTCATTACGACTGCGAACTGTAATTTGAATAATGCGTTCTAAGTTGATTTGTTCAATTTTTTCAATAAATCCACCTTCTAAATGTTTGCGAAGAAGCATACAGAACATCGGCGGTATTGCTGGCGAATCGTAGTTTTGATTCGTTAAGTGCATACGCGCATATGTAGGATGAGATGAAAGAATTAGTTTTTGGTTCTTTCCATTCGCTCGAATATGTAATAAAATCTCGTATTTTGAAGGTTGATATATTTTGGAAATTCTTCCTGTGTAAAGAGAATTTTCAATTTCATGTGTAATCGCTCTTGTAAATAATCCATCGAATGCCATAAATGAACACTCCTTTCTAACTAAATGTTAATTATAGCATTTTTTTGGACGAGGCTGAATAAGCTTTCAATAGAGTATGTCTGGAATCAGGAGGTCGATAGCAGGATGAACTGGTATGGAATGCGAGCACATGAAGTGGAAGAAAGAACGAATACGAATGTAAAGGTTGGACTTACAGAGAAAGAAGCAGAAGGGCGAGTAAAGAAATTTGGTACTAATGAATTAGAAGAAGCAAAAAGGCCTTCTGCACTAATGGTATTTTTAGCACAGTTTAAAGATTTCATGGTACTCGTTTTGTTTGGAGCAACAATTGTTTCTGCGTTTTTAGGTGAATACATTGATTCTATTGCTATTGTTGCCATTGTTATTATCAATGGTATTCTCGGCTTTTTTCAAGAAAGAAAAGCTGAAAAATCATTGGAAGCTTTAAAGGAACTAGCCGCTCCACAAGTTACTGTAATGCGGAATGGAAAGTGGGTAAAAGCACCATCTAAAGCACTTGTTTTAGGAGATATTATTAAGTTTTCCAGTGGTGATCGTATTGGGGCTGATGTGCGTCTTGTTGAGGCATCAAGTTTATATATTGAAGAGTCTGCTTTGACAGGGGAGTCCGTACCTGTACAAAAGAAGGTAGAAGCATTGCAAGGGCAAGATGTTGCAATTGGGGATCAAAAAAATATGGCTTTTATGGGGACAATGATTACGCGAGGATCTGGTACAGGAGTTGTTGTAGCAACTGGTATGAATACAGCGATGGGGCAAATTGCAAATATGTTGCAAAATGCAGAGCAAATGGAAACGCCACTGCAAAGAAGGTTAGAACAGCTCGGAAAAATATTAATTATTGTAGCTCTTATTTTGACAGCGCTCGTTGTATTGGCTGGTGTGTATCAAGGGAATGAAGTATATCATATGTTTTTAGCTGGCGTATCGCTAGCTGTTGCGGCTATTCCAGAAGGATTGCCAGCAATTGTTACAGTAGCTTTATCACTTGGTGTACAGCGTATGATAAAAAAGAGAGCAATTGTAAGGAAGTTACCGGCCGTAGAAACGTTAGGCTGCGCTTCTGTTATATGCTCTGATAAAACGGGAACAATGACGCAAAACAAAATGATGGTAACACATATGTGGTCAGGCGGAGAATTGTGGAAAGTGACAGGGCAAGGATATGAACCTAATGGCTCTTTTATGAAAGGTGAAAAAGAAGTGAATCCAGCTAAGACAAAATCACTTTATCAGCTACTTACATTTGGTTCACTATGTAACAATGCAAATATTATTCAAAAGAAAAAGGCGTACGTATTAGATGGAGATCCGACAGAGGGAGCGCTTGTAGCTGCAGCAATGAAAGCTGGGATAACACGTGAGGCATTAAAAGGGAAATTTGAAATTATTCGTGAATTCCCCTTTGATTCAACTCGAAAAATGATGAGTGTTATTGTACGAGATCGAGAGGGGAAAAAGTTTATTGTTACGAAAGGAGCACCGGATGTTCTTTTGCAACTGAGTCAAACAATCTTATGGGGGGATAAGCAGCAGCCGTTAAGTGAGCTATATAGAAAAGAAGTACAGGCGGCTATTCATAGCTTAGGTAGTCAAGCGCTTCGAACAATTGCAGTTGCGTTTAAACCTTTAAAAGTCACGGATTCTATTGAACATGAAAGAGACGTTGAAAAAGATTTTATGTTGGTTGGAATACAAGGTATGATTGACCCGCCAAGGCCAGAAGTGGCGCAGGCGGTAAAAGAGTGTAAAGAAGCTGGTATTCGAACAGTAATGATTACAGGTGATCATAAAGTGACAGCAATGGCGATTGCTGAACAATTAGGAGTTTTACCACCAGATGGACGCGTTGTTGAAGGAGTAGAACTCGCGAATATGGATGTGGAGGAATTAGAAAATGTTGTAGAAGATACGTATGTATTCGCTCGTGTATCACCTGAGCATAAATTGAAAATTGTTAAGGCACTGCAAAATCAAGGACATATAGTAGCGATGACAGGTGATGGAGTGAACGATGCTCCAGCGATAAAAACAGCGGATATTGGGATAGCGATGGGAATTACAGGGACAGATGTTGCGAAAGAAGCCTCTTCACTTGTTTTACTAGACGATAATTTTGCTACAATTAAATCAGCAATTAAAGAAGGAAGAAATATATATGAGAACATACGTAAGTTCATTCGCTACTTATTGGCGTCAAATGTTGGAGAAATTTTAGTTATGTTATTTGCGATGTTACTTGCATTACCACTGCCGATGGTTCCTATTCAAATTTTATGGGTGAACTTAGTTACTGATGGTTTACCAGCGATGGCATTAGGTTTGGATAAGGCTGAAGGAGATGTGATGAAGAGAACACCGCGTCACCCGAAAGAAGGGGTATTCGCTAGAGGGCTTGCGTGGAAAATAATAAGTCGAGGGTTTTTAATTGGAGCAGTGACGTTAGTGGCGTTTATTATTGCGTATAACCAACATCCAAATGAACTGAAATATGCACAAACTGTAGCGTTCGCGACGTTGGTACTTGCTCAGCTTATTCATGTATTTGATTGTCGTAGTGAGCATTCTGTCTTTCACCGTAATCCATTTGGGAACGTGTATTTAGTAGGGGCGGTTATTATTTCGTTACTACTCATGCTAGTGGTTATATATTATCCACCGTTACAACCAATCTTTAGCACAATGCCGATACAAGCAAGAGATTGGTTATTAATTGGAGGTTTGTCATCAATTCCGACTTTCTTACTAGTAGGTTCTTTATTAACAGGGAAAAAGGCTAAGAAGAAAAAGCCGATATTATATAAGAAGGGATTAAACTTGAAATAGTCAATGTTATGAAAATGTGATATAATTTACAGAAGGTAGTAGAGCCTTGTCTCTATTACCTTTTTCATTGAGTTATTTTATGGCTTGGATGTGATAAAAATGATTTCTAGTATGACAGGGTTTGGAAGATCGAAAGTAGAAAGTGATACTTTTCAAATTACAGTAGAAATGAAATCGGTGAACCACCGTTTTTTAGAGATGAGTATTCGACTTCCTAAGCAAATGATGGTATTTGAGGACAAAATTCGTAAAATAATTGCACAGCAAGTTCGACGTGGACGCATTGAAGTGTCTATTAGTATAGCGGGTGAAGGACTTGTTGAAAGAAAATTAAGTGTGAATTGGTCACTTCTTGAGCAGTACCAATCGATGATGGAAGATATAAAAGGGAAATTTCAATTACAAGATTCTATTACACTTCAGCAATTAATGGCAATGCCAGAAGTAACAGCAATTGAAGAAATAGAAAATGTAAATGAGCATTTTGAGAACAGTTTATATGAGGCTGTTCGTCAAGCTGCTCATATGTTGAAAACGATGAGAGATGGCGAAGGAGAACGATTACATAAAGATATAGCGTATCGTTTACAAGAGATTAGCAATTGTGTAAATGCAATTATTCCACATGCACCAATTGTTACACAAAAATATCGTGAACGATTAGAAAATCGCTTAAAAGAATTACATAATCAAGATCTAGATGAACAAAGATTGCTAACAGAAGTCGCAATCTTTGCAGAGCGTTGTGATATTCATGAAGAGTTAGTTCGTTTGCAAAGTCATTTAGAGCAATTTCGTGAAACATTGCAGATTGAAGAGCCTGTTGGAAGGAAAATGGATTTCATCGTGCAAGAGATGCATAGAGAAATTAATACGATTGGTTCTAAGGCAAATGACTTAACAATTTCAAAATATGTTGTAGAAATGAAAAATAACCTTGAAAAAATTCGTGAACAAGTACAAAATATTGAGTAGCTTTCAAAAAATATATAAAGTTATACGTGGTGGAGAAATCGGATAGACTTACTAGGAGGCGCAAACTATGGCCATGCGGTTTTTAAATATTGGATACGGAAATATTGTATCTGCTCATCGAATTATTGCTATTGTAAGTCCGGAGTCAGCTCCTATTAAACGAACAGTACAGGAAGCACGCGAACATAATGCTTTGCTTGATGCTACGTATGGGAGAAAAACAAGGGCGGTTATTGTTATGGATGATGGGCATGTTGTATTAAGTCCAATTCAACCAGAGACGATTGCACATCGTTTGAATAATAAAGAAGATTTAAGTGAGGAAGGGTAGGTTTTACATATTTATGAGAAGTAGAAGAGGATTGCTCATCGTTCTTTCAGGGCCTTCTGGGGTTGGAAAAGGGACGGTTCGTAAAGAGCTGTTTAGCCATGAGGATACACGTTTTCAGTACTCTATTTCAGTAACGACACGTAAGCCGCGTGAAGGTGAAGTAGATGGTGTGGATTATTTCTTTAAAGAAAGAGAAGAATTCGAGGAAATGATTCGTAATGAAAAATTACTTGAGTGGGCTGAGTTCGTAGGTAATTATTACGGAACACCGATTGACTATGTTGAAAAAACATTACAAGAAGGAAAAGATGTATTCTTAGAAATTGAAGTGCAAGGAGCAATTCAAGTTAAGAAAGCTTTCCCAGAAGGTGTATTTATTTTCTTAGCACCTCCAAGTTTATCTGAACTAAAGAGCCGTATTGTCGGACGTGGTACAGAGACTGAAGATGTTATTGAAAATCGTTTAACTGTAGCGAAAGAAGAAATCGAGATGATGGACGCTTACGACTATGTAGTAGAAAACGATCAAGTTGAATTAGCTTGTGATAGAATTAAAGCAATTGTGGTTGGCGAACATTGCCGCCGCGAAAGGGTAGCAAAATATTATAAAGAAATGACGGAGGGTCTATAATTATGTTAAATCCATCAATTGACTCATTACTACAAAAAATCGATTCTAAGTACACATTAGTAACAGTAGCTGCAAAACGCGCGCGTGAAATGCAACTTGCTAATAACTGTGTTGTAGAAAAACCTGTTTCTCATAAATGTGTAGGTAAAGCATTAGAAGAAATCGATGCAGAAGCATTAAGCTACGTACCAAGTGAAGATAAAGTAGCTGAATAAGCCTTTGCCTTCGACAAAATAAAACATAGACTTTATAATTTTCTATGTAACGGTAACAACCTATTTACAAGTAGGTTGTTATTTTTTTACGAAAGGAATGAAATATTGGTACTGACGAGCTGAGGATTCTATTTCAGTATTATAAGTTTGAAAAAGAAAGAGGACGAGTCATATGCTAAAAGGGAAAAAGATACTTCTATGTGTAACAGGAGGCATTGCGGTTTTTAAAGCAGCTGCGTTAACGAGTAAATTGACACAATCTGGCGCGATTGTAAAAGTAATGATGAGTGAGTCGGCAATGAAGTTTGTTACGCCTCTTACATTCCAAGCGCTTTCTCGCCATGATGTATATACGGATACATTTGATGAGAAAGACTCAGCTGTTATTGCTCATATTGATTTAGCAGATTGGGCGGATGTTGTACTTGTCGCACCTGCTACTGCCAATTGTATTGGAAAGTTAGCTGGTGGTATTGCAGATGATATGATTACAACTACTTTGTTAGCTACTACAGCTCCGGTATGGATTGCGCCTGCTATGAATGTGCATATGTATGAAAATAAAATAGTTCAAAAAAATATGATGACATTGAAAACGCTAGGATATACATTTATTGAGCCTGGGGAAGGCTTTTTAGCATGTGGATATGTGGCGAAGGGACGACTAGAAGAACCTGAAGCAATTATTGCACGGTTAGAGGAAGCTTTCTCAGAACACAAACCATTGCAGGGAAAAAGAATATTAATAACTGCTGGCCCAACACGTGAAAAGGTTGATCCAGTTCGTTTTATGACAAATTTTTCTTCTGGAAAAATGGGGTATGCGATTGCGGAAGTGGCAGCGAATTTAGGCGCTGATGTTATACTCGTTTCAGGACCGACAGCATTAAATACACCGTTACATGTAACGACAGTGCAAGTGGAATCTGCACAAGATATGTTAGAAGCGGTTCTTCAACATTATCAAAACGTAGACGTTGTCATTAAAACAGCAGCAGTTGCAGATTATCGTCCGAAATATGTTCATGAGAATAAAATGAAAAAGCAAAATGGTGATGCTGTCATTGAACTTGAAAGAACGGTGGATATTTTAAAAACGTTAGGTCAGAAAAAGGATAAACAGTTACTTATCGGTTTTGCTGCTGAAACGACAAATGTAGAGGAATATGCAACGAAAAAACTACGTGAGAAAAATGCAGATATGATTGTCGCGAATGATGTAAAAGCGCAAGGAGCTGGATTTGGCACGGATACGAATATTGTAACAATGTATAGAAAAGATGGAAAAGTTATTGAGTTGCCAATTTTAATGAAAAAAGAGGTAGCTCGTGAAATATTGAAGCAAATTGAAATGATGTTAGAAGATGATCGTTTATGAAATTTGCAAGTGTAATTGTTGATGTACCTGCCCGTCAGACAGATCGACCATTTGATTACATTATCCCTAAAAAATGGGAAGATATTGTACAGACAGGAATGCGTGTAGTAGTTCCGTTTGGCCCAAGAAAATTGCAAGGTTTTATTATTGGGATTAAAGATTCGGTGGATGTAGAAAGTAAGAAGTTAAAGACAATCCATGAAATATTAGATGTAACACCGGTTTTAAATGATGAATTATTAAAGCTTGGATATTGGCTTACAAGTGAAACGTTATGCTACATGATTTCAGCTTTTCAAGTGATGCTTCCAACTGCGATAAAAGCAACGTATAAAAAACGTCTACAACTTTGTAAACAGGAAGAAATAGCACCTGAAATACTATATTTATTTCAGGATAAAGAAGCAATTGATTTTGAAGTAATCGAGCAACAGCCACATTTATACCGAACTATTCAACAAGAAATTAAAAATGGTACGGTTGAAGTCGTTTATCAAGTGAAAGATAAAGTACAAAAGAAGAAGCAAAGAGTGGTTCAGCCGGAGTTGCCAGAAGATAAATTGGAATTAGCGGCATTTGAACTGAAAAGTAAAAAACAACAAGATGTACTTTATTATTTTGTGGAAAATTATAAAAGTGCACCGTTGAAAGTAATTACAGAAGAGTTACAAATAACAGATGCTCCAATAAAAGCACTTGTTAAAAAGGGATTCATTTCAGAAAAGTATGTGGAAGTATACCGAAATCCGTATGACGATGATGATTTTGAACAAACAAAACCATTTCCACTTACGGAGGAACAAAAACAAGTTATTACACCGATTTTATCATCAATTACAAATGAAACTTATAATCCATTTTTACTATATGGTGTTACAGGAAGTGGAAAGACAGAAGTATATTTACAATCTATAGCAGCAGTGCTCAAGAAAGGAAAAGAAGCTATCGTTCTTGTTCCTGAAATTGCACTAACGCCCCAAATGGTGGATCGTTTTAAAGGTAGGTTTGGCTCACAAGTTGCAGTTCTTCATAGTGCGTTGTCTGTTGGAGAAAAGTATGACGAGTGGCGTAAGATTTTAAGAAAAGAAGTGAAAGTTGTAGTTGGTGCGCGTTCAGCTGTTTTTGCGCCTTTTGAGAATTTAGGGATTATTATTATTGATGAAGAGCATGAATCAAGTTACAAACAAGAAGATAATCCGAGGTATCATGCAAGAGATGTAGCTGTCTGGAGAGGACAATATCATAAATGTCCTATCGTTCTTGGTAGTGCGACACCAACACTTGAATCGTTTGCAAGGGCGAAAAAAGGTGTTTATGAACTATTAACAATGGAAAAACGTATGAATGAACAAGCTTTACCAACGGTAGAGATTGTTGACATGCGAGAAGAACTTCGTGACGGGAATCGATCAATGTTTTCTAAGGCGCTGCATGAAAAAATAGCAGATCGATTAGAAAAGAAAGAACAAATGGTACTCTTTTTAAATAGAAGAGGTCATTCTACATTTGTTATGTGCCGTGATTGTGGGTATGTTGTTCAATGTCCGCATTGTGATATTTCATTGACATATCATAAAATGAATCATCGTTTAAAATGTCATTATTGTAGTTACGAAGAGAATATGCCAACTGAGTGTCCAGCTTGTCAAAGTACATACATTCGTTTCTTTGGTACAGGTACACAAAAGGTAGAAGAAGAAATTACAAAACTATTTCCAGAGGCACGAGTCATTCGAATGGATGTAGATACGACAAGTCGAAAAGGAATGCATGAAAAATTATTAAAGGCGTTCGGGGAAGAAAAAGCAGATATATTACTCGGAACACAAATGATTGCTAAAGGATTAGATTTTCCGAAAGTAACGCTCGTTGGGGTGTTAACTGCAGATACGATGCTTCACTTACCTGATTTTTGGGCGAGTGAAAAGACATATCAGCTATTGACGCAAGTAAGTGGACGAGCGGGTAGACATGAATTGCCAGGGGAAGTTGTGATTCAAACGTATACGCCAGAACATTACAGTATAGAGTTAGCGAAGAACCAACAATATGATGTGTTTTTTGACCAAGAAATGCAAATGAGACGAACAAGACAATATCCCCCATATTACTATGTTGTACTCGTAACTGTATCTCATCCTGAATTATTAAAAGCGGTACAAGTGACGGAAAAAATTGCCTCGTATTTACGAACGCATTGCTCACAGCAAACAATGGTGCTAGGACCAGTTGCTTCAGCGATTCCAAGGATAAAAGATAGATATCGTTATCAATGCATGATAAAATACAAACGGGAACCAAACTTAAAGAACGTGCTCAAAATGGTAAATGAACATTATCAAGCAGAAATGCAAAAAGAGCTACAAATCTCAATTGATTTTAATCCAACAATGTTAATGTAGCGGAGGGAAATATGGCAGTTTTAGAAATAATAAAGCATCCAAATGAAGTGTTAGAAACACCATGCGAAAGAGTAATTAACTTTGATAAAAAGTTAGTGAAATTGTTGAAAGATATGCATGAAACAATGTTAATTGCGGACGGAGTCGGTTTAGCTGCGCCTCAAGTAGGTGTAAGCTTGCAAGTAGCGGTTGTTGATGTCGATGATGATACTGGGAAAATCGAGTTAATCAATCCATCGATATTAGAAAAACGTGGTGAACAAGTAGGTCCCGAAGGCTGTTTAAGCTTCCCGGGACTTTATGGTGAAGTAGAACGTGCCGATTATATTAAAGTAAGAGCGCAAAATCGCCGTGGGAAAGTATTCTTATTAGAAGCGGAAGGATTTTTAGCGCGTGCAATTCAACATGAAATTGATCATTTACACGGTGTTTTATTTACATCGAAAGTGACAAGATATTATGAAGAAAACGAACTAGAATAGGTGTTAAAAGGAGCGGTTTTTAAATGATAAAAGTAGTGTTTATGGGAACACCGGACTTTTCAGTGCCGGTGCTTCGTCGTCTTATTGAAGATGGCTATGAGGTAGTAGGTGTTGTGACGCAACCTGATCGTCCAGTAGGTAGAAAAAAAGTATTAACACCTACACCTGTTAAAGTTGAAGCGGAAAAACATGGTATCCCTGTGTTACAGCCGTTAAAAATTCGTGAAAAAGATGAATATGAAAAAGTATTGGCATTAGAGCCAGATTTAATTGTAACAGCTGCATTTGGGCAGATTGTACCAAATGAAATTTTAGAAGCACCGAAGTATGGATGTATTAATGTTCACGCTTCTTTACTTCCTGAACTTCGTGGTGGTGCACCAATTCATTATGCAATTATGGAAGGTAAAGAAAAAACAGGTATTACAATTATGTATATGGTAGAAAAATTGGATGCTGGTGATATCTTAACGCAAGTGGAAGTTGAAATTGAAGAGCGTGAAACGACAGGCTCATTATTTGATAAATTAAGTGAAGCAGGAGCACACCTTCTATCTAAAACAGTACCTTTATTAATCCAAGGTAAGTTAGAACCGATTAAACAAAACGAAGAAGAAGTAACGTTTGCGTACAATATAAAACGTGAGCAAGAGAAAATTGATTGGACAAAAACAGGTGAAGAAGTATACAATCACATTCGCGGATTGAATCCATGGCCAGTTGCTTATACAACTTTAGCGGGACAAGTTGTTAAAGTATGGTGGGGAGAAAAAGTGCCTATAACTGAACCGGCTGAAGCAGGTACGATTGTTGCAATCGAAGAAGATGGTTTTGTTGTAGCAACGAGTAATGAAACAGGTGTTAAAATTACTGAATTGCAACCTTCTGGTAAAAAGCGTATGAGTTGTTCACAATTTTTACGTGGAACAAAACCTGAAATTGGAACGAAGTTAGGAGAAAATGCATGAGACAAAATGTTCGTGAATTAGCTCTTGATGGTTTAATTCAAGTGGAAAAAAGTGGTGCATATAGCAACTTACTTTTAAATAACCTAATTGAAAAAAGTGCAATTGATAGAAAAGATATTGGTTTATTAACTGAAATTGTATATGGAACGATTCAACGTCGTGACACATTAGATTATTATTTACAGCCTTTTTTAAAAAAGAAGGTTGAGGCGTGGGTAAGAGTATTGCTTCGCTTATCTTTATATCAAATGATTTATTTAGACCGAGTGCCAGAAAGAGCGGCTATTCATGAAGCGGTTGAGATTGCAAAGCGTCGCGGGCATAAAGGAATTGCTGGTATGGTGAACGGTGTATTACGTTCGATTCAGAGAGAAGGTGTACCTTCTGTAGATGAAATCAAGGATCCAGTAGAACGTCTTGCAATTACAACAAGTCATCCAGTTTGGCTTGTCCAAGAGTGGACTTCAGAATACGGTTTAGAAACTGCAGAAAAAATGTGCGAAGTAAACATGTTACCCCCTGTACCAACAGCGCGTGTGAATGTTGATAAGGTAACGGTAGAAGAAGCGATTGAGTTGTTGGCAAGTGAAGGTATAGAAGCAAAAAGTGGTGACTTATCAGATGATGCAATTCAGATTGAAAGAGGAAATGTAGCGCATACAGAAGCGTTTAAAAAAGGATTTCTTTCTATTCAAGATGAAAGTTCTATGCTTGTAGCACGCGCTTTAGAACCGAATACGGGAGATGCAGTTCTTGATAGTTGTGCTGCTCCAGGCGGAAAAACAACGCATATCGCGGAACGATTAAAGGGAACTGGTAAGGTCATGTCCCTTGATTTACATGCACACAAAGTACGTTTAATTAAACAGCAAGCAGAGCGACTTGGTCTAGAAAATGTCGAAACTAAAGCGCTAGATGCTAGAAAAGTGCAAGAGCACTTTGCAAATGAAACGTTTGATAAAATATTGGTAGATGCACCGTGTTCTGGATTTGGTGTAATTAGACGTAAGCCTGATATTAAGTTAGGAAAAGATAAAGGCGATAGTGAAAGATTATCGACGATTCAAATTGCAATACTAGAAAAAATAGCACCATTATTAAAACAAGGCGGTCGTCTTGTTTATAGTACGTGCACAATTGAGAAAATAGAAAATGAACAAGTAATAGAGAAATTTTTACAAGAACATCCTGAATTTGAATGGGATACTACGCTTAAAGAGCGTATGCCAGAAAAATTAACTCCGTATATTGATGAAGGTCAAGTACAAATTTTACCGCATTATTTTGCGACGGATGGCTTTTATATTGCTTGTTTAAGGAAGAAGGTGTAGCATCATGGAAACGACTGTAAGAAAACAAAAGAAAAATTTAGAAACGAAGAAACCATCAATTTACTCTTTACAACTTCATGAAATGCAAGATTGGTTAAAGGAACAAGGAGAACCGAAGTTCCGTGCTGGACAAATTTTTGATTGGTTATATAAAAAACGTGTAAAAAATTATGAGGATATGTCAAACCTTTCTAAAGGATTGCGTGATAAATTGTCGAATTCCTTTGATATTACTACTTTAAACACGTTAGTAAAACAAACGTCTTCGGATGGAACAATTAAATTCTTATTCCAATTATATGACGGATATTCTATTGAAACGGTATTAATGCGACACGAATATGGAAATTCCATTTGTGTAACAACGCAAGTTGGTTGTCGTATTGGGTGTACGTTCTGTGCTTCGACACTTGGTGGATTAAAGCGAAACCTAGAAGCTGGAGAAATCGTAGCGCAAGTAGTAGAAGTTCAGCGTGCGCTTGATGAAACGGAAGAACGTGTAAGTTCTCTTGTTGTTATGGGGATTGGAGAACCATTTGATAACTATGATAATTTAATGGGATTCTTACGCATCATTAACCATGAAAAAGGACTTCATATTGGTGCGAGACATATGACTGTTTCGACGAGTGGAATTATCCCGAAAATTTATAAGTTTGCTGAAGAAGATCTACAAATTAATTTTGCGATTTCATTGCATGCTCCAAACTCAGAATTACGTTCAAAATTAATGCCGATTAACCGTGCTTATAAATTACCAGATTTAATGGAAGCTATTAAATACTATGTAAATAGAACAGGGCGTCGTATTACTTTTGAATATGGATTATTTGGAGGAGAAAATGACCAAGTAGAGCATGCTGAAGAGCTTGCTGCGCTCTTAAAAGGTGTAAAATGTCATGTGAACTTGATTCCGGTAAACTACGTACCTGAACGTGATTATGTACGTACGCCACGTGAACAAATTTTCTTGTTCGAGAAAACGTTAAAAGATCGTGGAGTGAATGTAACGATTCGCCGTGAACAAGGTCATGATATTGATGCAGCCTGCGGTCAGTTGCGTGCGAAGGAGCGCAAAGAAGAGACGAGGTGACGAGATGAAAGCCGTATTTCTATCGGATAAAGGAAAAGTTCGTCAACATAATGAAGATAGTGCAGGAGTTTTTCACAATTTAGATGGAAATGTATTAGCGGTAGTAGCAGATGGAATGGGAGGTCATCGAGCTGGTGATGTAGCTAGCTCGATGGCCATTCAATTATTCCATGATTATTGGAAGCAAACACATAATATGAATGAGCCGAAAAAAGTAGAACAATGGTTACATACTAGTGTTGGGATTATTAATGAGCGTATATATGAATACGCTCAGCAAAATGCAGAATGTAATGGTATGGGAACAACGCTTATAATAGCTGTTTGTACACCAAGCTTTGTGACAATAGGGCATATAGGAGATAGTCGTTGCTATATGGTATCAGAAGGAGAAATGACGCTAGTAACGGAAGATCATTCACTTGTAAATGAGCTTGTGAAACATGGTGAAATTTCAAAGGAAGACGCAGAGTATCATCCGAAAAAGAATGTGTTATTAAGAGCATTAGGAACAGAAGAAAAAGTTGGGTTAGATGTTAAAACGTTGGTGATTGAGGAAGATGATCAATTACTTCTTTGCTCTGATGGGTTATCAAACAAAGTTTCTATTGATGATATGCGACAAATTTTACAGTTAAATGAACAGCTTGAAGGTAAAGGGCAGTGTCTCATTCAATTGGCAAATGATCGCGGTGGAGAAGATAATATCACACTTGTTCTTATTGATTATGCGGGTTCGACAAACGAAAGTAGGTGAAGTGCAACGTGCTGATTGGAAAACGCTTAAATGACCGTTATAAGCTGCTGAAAATGATTGGTGGTGGCGGAATGGCCAATGTATATTTAGCTCATGATGATATACTTGGCCGAGATGTAGCGGTAAAAATATTAAGACTCGACTACTCAAATAACGAAGAGTTTATTAAACGTTTCCATCGAGAAGCGCAGTCTGTTACAACGTTGTCGCATCCAAATATTGTGAATATGTATGATGTCGGAGAAGAAGATGGTATATACTATCTTGTCATGGAATATGTACCAGGGCAAACATTGAAGCAATACATAATTGAGCGAGGGATGTTACCTATAGGAGAAGCTCTTGATATTATGGAGCAGTTAACATCCGCTATGGCACATGCCCATCATTTTGAAATTGTGCATCGTGATATAAAGCCGCACAATATTTTAATTCGAGCTGATGGAATAATAAAAGTAACAGATTTTGGAATTGCGACAGCTACAAGTGCAACAACAATTACACATACAAATTCAGTGCTCGGTTCAGTCCATTATTTATCACCAGAACAGGCACGTGGCGGGATAGCAAATAAACAATCAGATATCTATTCTCTTGGAATAGTTATGTTTGAATTGTTAACAGGAAGACAACCGTTTTCTGGCGAATCTGCTGTTGCTATAGCTTTAAAACATTTACAAAGTGAAATCCCATCACCAAAAAGATGGAATGAAAATATTCCGCAAAGTGTTGAAAATATTATATTAAAGGCAACTGCAAAAGATCCGTTTCACCGATATCAATCTGCCAATGCGATGAAGCGAGATATTGAAACTGCGCTATATCCAGAGAGGATAAATGAGCAACCATTTTACATACCGGAAGATATGGAAGCGACGAAAGCGATTCCGATTATTCAACAAGAACAATTATTTGAAAATGTAAGTGATGAAACGATTGTTTTAAAAGGGAGTAAGGTGGAAGAACCGATAAGAGCAGAAGCAGCTGAGTTAGATAAGAAGAAAAAACGGAGTAACAAGTGGCTTAAAGTTTTAATTTCAACATTTTTATTTTTAGCAATAGGAATAACATTAGCACTTACGGTTATTCCAGGATTATTTATTCCGAAAGATGTGAAAGTTCCTGATGTGGCTGGTATGAAATACACGACAGCTGTAAATACATTAGTAGAAAAGGGCTTTGAGGTGACGGAGCCTAATATTGTATATACAGATGATGTTGAAGTTGGGGATGTAATAAAAACGGACCCTGTAGCAGGAAGAGTCGTAAAAGAAAACGCTAAAATTACTATCTATCAATCAGGTGGAAAAAAGAAAAGTAAGATGGCAAATTTCACAGGTCAAAACTTTGAGAGTGTAAAAGCTGAGTTAGAAGAAAAATATAAACAAGTTACGGTAAATTATATTGAAAATGATAAGCCGAAAGGTGAAATTGTAGAACAAATTCCGACGCCTGATCAGATGGTTATAGAAGCGGAGCAAGAACTGAAAATCTGGGTAAGTAAAGGGCCTTATCAAATTAGACCAGGTGACTTTTCGGGGTGGACTGAAAATAGTGTAACTGGTTATTTGAATGAGAGAAAACTAACGTCAGATATAAAACGAGAGTATTCAGATACAGTCGAAAAAGGACTTGTAATTTCGCAATTTCCAAAACCAGGTACACCATTAAAAGAGGGAGATAAAGTAACTATTATTATCTCTGATGGTCAAAAGCCTAAAGTGACTAAAACGGTAAAAGTGGACAATATCTCTATCCCATATGAGCCTGCTGTAACAGGTGAAAAAAAGCCGCAAACAATAGAAATTTATAAAGAAGACATGCAGCAAAAAATGGATAGACCGGTTGAAACGAGAACAATTACTGAATCAGCGACTATTTCTTTAGAATTTGTAATTCAAGAAGGTTCAAAGGGACACTATAAAATTGTACGGGATGGAGTAACGATTATTGATAAAGAAGTACCATATCCAACTCAATAATAGTGAAAGTCTACTTATTATTATTGCCTGTTATGCTGTCTACAAAGTGGACGGTATAGCAGGCAAAAATATATGATTCAAAAAGCTAGTAAAGTGATGCAGCTGTAAATATTTTTTTGCATTTAATGGGAAATTCAATGTATATTAGCGAAAGTATATATGGTAGGTTTTGAAATCGTTATTTGGAAAATTTAAATCCATTCATTTTTAAATTCAGCATCACCTTATACAAAAAAGGAGAATTCTATGCCAGAAGGAAAAATTATAAAAGCTTTAAGTGGGTTTTATTACGTGCAGCATGAAGAAGGGGTTACGCAATGTCGTGGGCGAGGTGTATTTAGAAAAAATAAAATTACACCACTTGTAGGAGACCAAGTTGTTTTTCAGGCAGATAATCCAACTGAAGGTTATGTGCTTGAAGTGTTTGATCGAAAAAATGAACTTGTTAGACCTCCTATTGCTAATGTCGATCAAGCGATCCTTGTGTTCTCTGCAGTAGAACCAGATTTTAATCCTGGACTGTTAGATCGATTTTTAGTGCTGATTGAATATCATAACATTAAGCCAATTATTTGTATTAGCAAGATGGATTTAGTAGATGAAAAGATGAAAGCAACTGTTGAAGCTTATGCGAATGATTATCGTGAGATGGGTTATGATGTTTTATTTACTTCTATTAATACTTCAGAAAGTATTGATATATTAAAACCATACTTAGAAAATTGTGTTTCTGTCGTTGCGGGCCAATCTGGTGTTGGGAAATCTTCAATGCTTAATGTGCTACGTCCAGAATTAGAGCTGAAAACAAATGATATTTCTTCCCATTTAGGACGCGGGAAGCATACGACAAGACACGTAGAATTAATTGCAATTGGGAGTGGACTAGTAGCAGATACACCGGGTTTTAGTTCACTAGATTTCATTGATATAGAAGTAGAAGATCTTACATATTGTTTTCCAGAGTTGAAAGAAGCGAGCCAATACTGTAAATTTAGAGGGTGTACACATCTTTCTGAACCGAAATGTGCGGTGAAAGCTGCGGTTGAAGAAGGGAAGATTACAGAATATCGCTATAAGAACTATAAACAATTCGTAGAAGAAATTAGAGAGAGAAAGCCGAGGTATTAGTTATGATTAAAATTGCACCATCGATTTTATCAGCAGATTTTTCAAAATTAGGGGAAGAGATTAAAGATGTAGAAAAGGGCGGAGCGGATTACATTCACGTTGACGTAATGGATGGACATTTCGTACCAAATATTACGATTGGACCGTTAATTGTAGAAGCAATCCGTCCGATTACATCATTACCATTAGATGTACATTTAATGATTGAAAATCCTGATAACTATATCCCGACTTTCGCACAAGCGGGAGCGGATATTATTACTGTTCACGTAGAGGCGTGTCCGCATCTACATCGTACAATTCAGTTAATTAAATCTCATGGTATTAAAGCGGGCGTTGTATTAAATCCACATACGCCAGTTTCAGTGATTGAGCATGTATTAGAAGATATAGATATGGTATTACTTATGACAGTAAACCCTGGATTTGGTGGACAGAAGTTTATCCATTCTGTATTACCGAAAATTAAACAAGTTGCAGACATGGTGAAAGAGCACAATCTAGAAGTGGAAATTGAAGTTGATGGTGGTGTAAATGCTGAAACAGCAAGACTTTGTGTGGAAGCAGGAGCAAATGTACTTGTAGCTGGGTCAGCAGTATACAATCAAAAAGACCGCGGTGAAGCAATTCGCGTAATTCGTGGGTAGTGATGAACTTTTATCCTAGTAAGGCATTTATAGGATAGGATAAAAATATGTAAAAAGGCAATCTACCGAATGGCAGATTGCCTTTTTACAATGGAAGGAGAAGAAAAAATGATTATTCATATTTTGGCAGGAGGACCTTCGGAATATTGCGCAGATTTTGCTCGATACGAGAATGAGGAAGTAGTGTGGGCAGCGGTTGATAGGGGAGTATACCGTCTATTAAAGAAAGGGATTACCCCGGCTGTTGCGTTTGGAGATTACGATTCAGTTACTGAAGAAGAATTAGTATGGATGGGACAGCAAACGAACGAATTACATATTGTTCCGCGGGAAAAAGATCAAACGGATTTAGAAATTGCAATCAACTGGGCATTAGAACAGAAGCCGGCACTAATTCGTATTTTTGGTGCTACTGGTGGAAGGCTTGATCACGGTTTGGCAAATATACAGATGCTTTTAAAAGGGTTAGAAGTAGAGATAGAAATGTGTATTGTGGACAATAAAAATGAAATAACAGTTAAAAAAATGGGTACACATATAATTGAAGAAAATAAAAATTTTCCTTATGTATCTTTTGTACCAGTTACTGAAATAGTGGAAGGGATTACATTGTTTGGTTTTAAGTACCCTCTTACTAATAAAACAATAGAGTGGGGATCAACACTTTGTATTAGTAACGAACTCGTTGAGGAAAAAGGTACTTTTTCATTTACTTCTGGCATATTAATGTTGATAAGAAGCACTGATTGAAGAAACAATTTTGCTCCTTACATCATATAGTGACCAAGTGGAGTAATGGGGATTAGGAGGGAAACCATGAGATTTTATACAATTAAGTTACCTAAATTTCTTGGTGGAATAGTTCGTGCAATGTTAAATACCTTCAAAAAAGATTAAAAAAAGCACCTATCACCGGTGCTTTTTCCATTGTTATAGTAAAAAAAGAGCCTATCGGCTCTTTTTTTTATTATTAAACACGTTCGATTTTGCCAGATTTTAATGCTCTAGCAGAAACGTAAACACGTTGAACTTTTCCGTCGATGCGTACGCGAACTTTTTGAAGGTTAGCGCCCCACTTACGTTTTGTAGCGTTCATTGCGTGAGAACGAGAGTTACCAGAACGAGCTTTTCTTCCAGTAATAGCACAAACACGAGCCATTTATATTTCCCTCCCTTGATACCTTACCATACGTAATTTTTCAATGTTAGTCTTTTATGCGATGCTAAAAACACTACTATAATTTAACACAACTAAAAAGAGAATGCAACACCGTAGAAAAAAGAAATCAAGAAAATTTACTTGACACTATATGTCAATGAAGAAAAGTTGAAATCCATAAAAATTGCTTGACATATTATAGTGGTACATGTTGTATAATAACAATGGACTATTTTGCTCATCATAAAAAAGTGTAATTTAAAACATAAAATATGAGAGTGAAAAGAAAGAACGATGGAATTTTCTTTAAAAAGATTATATGATAGTAACTAAAGTAGTCTAGCTCACTTTCACCATTTATGAAGGGGGAAACGAGATGTCAATTGAAATTAAAACGAAGTACGGTCAAATTGATATTAGTACAGATGTAATTGCAACAATTGCTGGAGGTGCCGCGGTAGATTGCTACGGTATCGTAGGTATGGCATCAAAAAATCAGTTAAAAGATGGATTAACAGACATTTTACGAAAAGAAAACTTCACTAGAGGTGTTATTGTTCGTAAAGATGAAGATGAAGTACATATTGATATGTATATTATTGTGAGCTATGGTACGAAAATTTCAGAAGTGGCACATAATGTGCAGACGAAAGTGAAATATACATTAGATCAAACTGTAGGACTAGCAGTAGATTCTGTAAACATCTACGTACAAGGAGTTAAAGTAATAAACTTGTAATGTGCATTAAGGAGGAAAATCTGTGTCAATTCAAAAAATTGATGGAAAACGTTTATCACAAATGATCATGCAAGGAGCGAATAATTTAACAAACAATGTTCAGCTTGTTGATGCATTAAACGTATTTCCAGTTCCAGATGGCGATACCGGTACAAACATGAACTTATCTATGACTTCAGGTGCGCGTGAAGTGAAAGCAAACCCTTCACAGCATGCTGGTAAAGTCGGCGTAAGTTTAGCCAAAGGATTATTAATGGGAGCTCGTGGTAACTCTGGAGTTATTTTATCTCAGTTGTTCCGTGGTTTCTCTAAATCCATTGAACAAAAAGAAGAATTAACAACAGTTGATTTTGCTGCAGCACTAGAAGCTGGAGTAGAGGCGGCTTATAAAGCGGTTATGAAACCGATTGAAGGAACGATTTTAACGGTTGCAAGAGAAACGGGTAAATATGCAGTAACAGTTGCGAAAAAACAGCGCGACTTTGTTTTGTTTATGGAAGACGTTGTGAAAGAAGCAAACGCATCGTTAAATCGTACGCCAGATTTATTACCTGTATTAAAACAAGTTGGCGTTGTAGATAGCGGTGGTAAAGGTCTTGTAGTGGTATACGAAGGATTTTTAGCTGACTTAAAAGGAGAAACGATTTCTTCTGATGCACCGACGCAACCATCTATGAATGAAATGGTACGCGCAGAACATCACCGTAGTGTACAAAGCCAATTGAGTACAGAAGATATTAAGTATGGATATTGTACGGAGTTCATGGTGAAATTAGAGGCTGAAAAGGTGAAAGAGCATAATTTCTCTGAACAAAAATTCCGTGAAGATATTAGTGTATATGGTGATTCTCTACTAGTTGTGTCTGATGATGAAATTGTAAAAGTTCATATCCATGCAGAACATCCTGGAGACGCTATGAACTACGGGCAAAAATACGGTAGTTTAATTAAGATTAAAGTAGAAAATATGCGTGAACAGCATACTGCTTTATTAGATGAACCTACTATGGTTCCTGAACAACCAGCTCAATCGAAAGAAAAACAACCATATGGTATCGTAACTGTAGCTATGGGGTCTGGTATTAAAACTTTATTTGAGAGCATCGGCGCAACGAAAGTTATCGAAGGTGGTCAAACGATGAATCCAAGTACGGAGGATATCGTGAAGGCAATTGAAGAAGCAAATGCTGAAAAAATCATTATTTTACCGAATAACGGAAATATTGTAATGGCAGCAGAACAAGCGGCATCAGTTGTAGATCAAGAAGTTATTGTTGTTCGTTCGAAAACAGTTCCTCAAGGTATGGCAGCAATGTTAGCATTTAACCCAGTTGGAACGTTAGAAGAGAATGAAGAAAACATGCAAGAAGCTTTATCTCATGTGAAAACAGGTCAAATTACGTATGCTGTACGTGATACGGAAATTGATGGTGTAGCAATTCAAAAAGATGACTTCATGTGTATTGCAGATGGGAAAATTGTATCTACAAATGCTGAAAAAGTAGGAGCTGCGAAGCAATTACTAGAAGCGCTTATTGATGAAGATTCTGAAATCGTAACGATTCTACAAGGTGAGGATGCAACTGACGAAGAAGTAGCGGAGTTAGTTGAATTTGTAGAAGAGAAATTTGAAGATGCAGAAGTAGAAGTGCATGCTGGAAACCAGCCAGTGTATTCTTTCATCTTCTCTGTAGAATAAGATAAGATTCGTTTTGAAAATAAATGGATTACTTACTTGCTAATGGATAAGAAGTAGTAATATGAAGTTTATTACTAGTTTTTATTCAAAAGGCTAGCATATTGAAGAGAGAAAAGAGCCTTGCTGCTAATAGTGAGGCTCTTTTTTACTTGTTTTATATAAGGGATTTGAGTAGTTTCTCTTAGAATGCCTATGATAGAATATATAAGGTGAAAGAGAGCGATTACAGATGCTAATTGGTACTCAAATAAAATGCAATAAAGAAAATAATGTGACGGGGTGTGAGAATCTTGAATGATGTTGTACAAGTTCCTGTTACGGATGTAAAGGGGATCGGAGGAGAAACATCTGAGTTACTACATGAGATGGGTATTTATACAGTTTCTCATCTATTAGAACATTTTCCATACCGTTATGAAGATTATGCGATGAAAGATCTTGCTGAAGTAAAGCATGATGAACGTGTAACGGTTGAAGGGAAGATTCATAGTGCTCCTTTGCTGCAATATTATGGTAAGAAGAAATCGCGTTTAACAGTTCGTGTTCTCGTCGGTCGTTATTTAATTACGGCGGTATGTTTTAATAGGCCTTACTATAAGCAAAAATTAAAGTTAGATGAAACGGTAACGATTACTGGTAAATGGGATCAACATCGTCAAACAATTGCTGTATCAGAACTTCATTTTGGGCCGGTTGTACGTCAACAAGAAGTGGAACCTGTTTATTCAGTAAAGGGGAAACTTACAGTAAAACAGATGCGTCGTTTTATTGCTCAAGCGTTAAAGGAATATGGAGATTCTATAGTCGAAGTGTTACCGGATGGTTTGTTAGGGCGATATAAATTATTACCAAGATATGAAGCGCTTAGGGCATTGCATTTTCCGGTAGGACAGGAAGATTTGAAGCAAGCGCGTCGCCGTTTTGTATATGAAGAATTTTTCTTATTTCAGCTGAAAATGCAAACGCTCCGGAAAATGGAGAGGGAAAATTCAAAAGGGACGAAGAAAGAGATTCCGTCAGTAGAATTACAAGAATTTATCGATGCACTGCCGTTTCCATTAACGGGTGCGCAGCGCCGAGTTGTAGATGAAATTTTGAAAGATATGACATCTCCTTATCGGATGAACCGACTATTGCAAGGTGACGTTGGTTCTGGGAAAACAGTTGTTGCTGCGATTGGCCTTTATGCATCGAAATTAGCTCATTATCAAGGTGCTTTAATGGTTCCTACAGAAATTTTAGCTGAGCAACATTATCAGTCGCTTGCTGAAACGTTTTCGCATTTTGGTATGAAGGTGGAACTATTAACAAGTTCTGTTAAAGGTGCGAGACGTCGAGAAATTTTAGCGAAGTTAGAACAAGGAGAAATAGATATTCTTGTTGGAACGCATGCCTTAATTCAAGATGAAGTTATATTTCATAGGTTGGGTCTCGTTATTACAGATGAACAGCATCGATTTGGTGTAGCGCAGCGCCGAGTTTTACGGGAGAAAGGTGAAAGTCCAGATGTATTATTTATGACAGCGACACCAATTCCGCGTACGCTTGCAATTACTGCATTTGGAGAGGTGGATGTTTCGATAATCGATGAGATGCCAGCAGGTAGAAAGGTGATTGAAACATATTGGGCAAAACATGATATGTTAGATCGCGTTCTCGGTTTTGTTGAAAAGGAGATAAAAAAAGGAAGACAGGCATACGTTATTTGTCCTCTAATTGAAGAATCTGAGAAACTTGATGTGCAAAATGCTATCGACTTACATAGTATGCTGACGCATCATTACCAAGGGAAATGCCAAGTTGGATTGATGCATGGGAGATTATCGTCTCAGGAAAAAGAAGAGATAATGGGACAGTTTAGTGAAAATAAAGTGCAAATTCTTGTATCGACAACAGTTGTTGAAGTAGGTGTGAACGTACCGAATGCGACTGTAATGGTTATTTATGATGCAGAACGTTTCGGTTTATCGCAGCTTCATCAGCTTAGAGGGCGTGTCGGCCGTGGTAGTGAGCAATCATATTGTTTATTAATAGCAGACCCTAAATCAGAAACAGGGAAAGAAAGAATGCGCATAATGACTGAAACAAATGATGGATTTGTATTGTCAGAAAAAGATTTAGAATTACGAGGTCCTGGAGATTTCTTTGGGAGTAAGCAAAGTGGCTTACCAGAATTTAAGGTTGCTGACATGGTACATGATTATCGAGCGTTAGAAACAGCAAGGCAAGATGCGGCGATACTAGTAGATTCAGAAGCGTTTTGGCACAATGATCAGTACGCTGCCTTGCGTACGTATCTTGATGGGACAGGTGTGTTCCAAGGAGAGAAGCTCGATTAAAGGGAGTCAACAAAAGTTTTTGTTGCATTCTACTTTTAATGATTATATACTACTGTTAGTACCTAGTCATAAAATGGATGGTGCGGTATGAAAAAAAGAAGAAGTAAAAAAGAAAGACAAGAGTTATTACAACAAACAATCGAATCAAATCCTTTTATTACGGATGAAGATTTAGCGGAAAAATTTCAAGTGAGTATACAGACAGTACGACTTGATCGTATGGAATTGTCTATTCCTGAATTAAGAGAGAGAATTAAACATGTAGCTACAAAGCAACATGAAGAAGATGTGAAATCTTTACCGTTAGAAGAGGTTGTTGGAGAAATTATCGATATTGAATTAGATAGACATGCAATCTCTATCTTTGAAGTAAAGGTAGAACATGTATTTAAAAGAAATCAAATTGCCCGTGGGCATCATCTGTTTGCGCAAGCAAACTCACTAGCTGTTGCGGTTATTGATGAAGAATTAGCTTTAACTGCAAAGTCTACCATTCGATACATTCGCCCTGTAAAATTAGGAGAGCGTGTTGTTGCAAAAGCGCGCGTTGAAGATGTAGAGAATGATAAGGGACGGACGGTTGTCAAAGTGCGTAGCTTCGTTGGAGAAGAACTTGTTTTTACAGGCACTTTTGAAATGTATCGATCTAGTAATTATAGTGAGGAAGGTAACAACTTATGAAAATCGCAATAGATGCAATGGGCGGAGATCACGCTCCAAAGGCTGTAGTATTAGGGGCAATGAAAGCTATTAAGGAATATTCTGATTTACATATTACGTTAGTAGGGAAAGAAGAGGAAATTCGTCAATACTTAACGAGTGATGAACGAATTACTATTCTTCATACAGACGAAAAAATAGAATCAACGGAGGAACCAGTAAGAGCGGTTCGTCGAAAAAAACAAGCTTCAATGGTGCTTGCGGCACAACAAGTAAAGGATGGAGAAGCAGACGCTTGTATATCCGCAGGTAGTACAGGAGCTTTAATGGCAGCTGGATTATTTGTTGTCGGTCGTATGGAAGGAATTGAGCGACCAGCTTTATCGCCTACAATGCCGACTGTAGATGGAAAAGGTTTTGTTATGTTAGATGTTGGAGCAAATGTTGATGCAAAACCAATTCATTTATATCAATATGCAGTAATGGGATCTGTTTATGCTGAGAAGGTAAGAGGAATTGAAAATCCTCGCGTTGGACTATTAAACGTTGGAACAGAGGATGGAAAAGGAAACGAGCTTTCAAAGCAAGTATTTGCAATGCTTAAAGATGCGCCAATTAATTTCGTTGGGAACGTTGAATCGAGAGATTTATTGCAAGGTGTAGCAGATGTTGTTGTATGTGATGGTTTTACAGGGAATGTAGCGTTGAAATCATTAGAAGGAACAGCACTTGCGCTATTCTCTATGTTGAAAGAACAACTAATGAGTTCATTTACGAGTAAATTAGCAGCGGCGGTATTAAAGCCAAAACTTATGGTATTAAAAGATAAAATGGATTATTCGGAGTATGGGGGAGCTGCATTATTTGGATTGAAAGCACCTGTCATTAAGGCTCACGGTTCTTCTAATGACCAGTCGATATTTAGTGCGATTCGTCAAACGAGAGAAATGGTAGCGAAAGAAGTAATTCCTACAATTTCAAGCGTAATGGAGAAAGAGTCACTCCAATAAGAGGAGGATTTGAAATGGGAAAAATAGCATTTCTTTTTCCGGGCCAAGGTTCACAGGCAGTTGGAATGGGTAAACAATTAGCAGAGAATAATAAAGAGGTTGCAAAAGTGTTTGCAAAAGCAGATGAGGTGTTACAAGAGTCACTTTCAGAAGTGATTTTTGAAGGCCCGCAGGAAAAGCTTACATTAACAACAAATGCTCAGCCTGCATTATTAACAACGAGTTTTGCTATTTTGACAGCTTTGAAAGAGTATGACATTACACCTGACTTTGTCGCTGGTCATAGTTTAGGTGAATATAGCGCTCTTGTAGCAGCTGGTGCATTAACTTTTGAAGATGCGGTATATGCTGTAAGGAAACGCGGGGAATATATGGAAGAAGCTGTTCCGGGCGGGGAAGGTGCAATGGCAGCTATATTAGGTGCTGACCCACATATGCTGAAACAAGTTACAGAAGAAGTAACAAGTGAAGGATATGCAGTGCAAATCGCTAATATGAATAGTACGAAGCAAATTGTAATTTCTGGAACGAAGCAAGGCGTAGAGGTTGCTTCTCAAAGAGCGAAAGAAAATGGTGCAAAGAGAGCAATTCCACTAAAAGTAAGTGGGCCATTCCATTCTTCACTCATGAAGCCGGCAGCTGAGAAGTTTCAAAGTGTTTTGAATGAAATTACAATTCATGATACGAACATTCCTGTTATTGCAAATGTTACGGCGGATGTTATTACACGTGGTGCCGACATTCAAGAAAAGTTAATCGAACAGCTTTATTCGCCTGTATTATGGTACCCGTCTATTGAATGTATGGTGAAGCAGGGAGTAGATACATTTATTGAAATTGGGCCTGGAAAAGTACTTGCTGGACTTATGAAGTCAATTGATTCATCAGTGAAAGCATATGCGATATATGATGAAGAGACATTAAAAGATACCATTTCAAATTTGAGAGGAGAAAACTGATGTTAAAAGGGAAGGTAGCATTAGTAACTGGCGCTTCACGTGGAATTGGTCGCGCGATTGCGATCGATTTAGCGAAACAAGGGGCAAATGTAGTAGTAAATTATGCAGGTAATGAACAAAAAGCAAATGAAGTAGTAGATGAAATTAAGAAATTAGGTTCTGATGCAATTGCGGTAAAAGCAGATGTTGCAAATGCTGATGATGTTACAAATATGGTGAAACAAACAGTAGATACATTTGGACAAGTTGATATTCTTGTAAATAATGCTGGTGTAACAAAAGATAATTTATTAATGCGTATGAAAGAAGAAGAATGGGATACAGTTATTAATACAAACTTAAAAGGTGTATTCTTATGTACAAAAGCAGTATCTCGTTATATGATGCGTCAACGTCACGGTAGAATTATAAATATCGCTTCTGTTGTGGGTGTTATAGGAAACCCAGGGCAAGCTAATTATGTTGCTGCTAAAGCGGGTGTTATTGGATTAACAAAAACATCTGCAAAAGAGTTAGCAAGTCGAAATATTACTGTGAATGCAATTGCGCCGGGCTTTATTGCGACTGATATGACGGATGTACTAGATGAGAATATTAAAGCTGAAATGTTAAAAGTTATTCCAGCTGCTCAATTTGGTGAAGCGAAAGATATCGCGAATGCTGTAACGTTTTTTGCTTCTGATCAAAGCAAATATGTTACAGGTCAAACGTTAAATGTTGATGGCGGTATGGTAATGTAATAAAAGAATCGATTTCACCTAGTTTTTTTGGTCAATATTTAATATAATATTTGAGGGGAGGTGAATGGAATGGCAGATGTTTTAGAGCGCGTAACAAAAATCATCGTTGATCGTTTAGGAGTAGAAGAGACTGAGGTAGTACCAGCTGCAAGCTTCAAGGAAGATTTAGGAGCAGACTCCCTAGATGTAGTAGAACTTGTAATGCAATTAGAAGATGAATTCGAAATGGAAATTTCTGATGAAGATGCTGAAAAGATTGCTACTGTTGGCGATGCTGTGACTTACATAGAGAGTCATCTATAATGCTTAAGTGAAGTCCCGTTTTTTAGCGGGGCTTTCTGGCTTATATCTGGAGGGACCTATGCCGTACCGAAAATATAGAGAAAAAAAATACGAAACAAAATATCGTGAAGCATTTAAAGTGTTTCAAGAAAAGATAGGTATTACGTTTACAGATGAAAAATTATTGATTCAAGCATTTACGCATTCATCGTATGTGAATGAGCATCGAAAAAAACCGCATGAAGATAATGAGCGTCTTGAATTTCTTGGAGATGCAGTATTGGAACTGACTGTATCACAGTATCTGTTTCAAAAATATCCGACAATGAGCGAAGGAGAGTTAACAAAACTACGTGCAGCTATTGTATGTGAGCCATCTCTTGTTCGTTTTGCGAACGAATTGTCATTTGGCAGCCTCGTTTTATTAGGAAAAGGTGAAGAAATGACAGGTGGACGTGAACGACCAGCTTTATTAGCGGATGTCTTTGAAGCGTTTATTGGTGCCCTTTATCTTGATCAAGGGCTAGAAACAGTTTGGGAATTCTTAAAAGAAATTGTATATCCGAAAATTAATGAGGGTGCTTTTTCTCATGTGATGGATTATAAGAGTCAGTTGCAAGAATTGATTCAGCGTGATGGCAGTGGCAATGTTGAGTATCAAATTTTGCAAGAAAAAGGACCAGCTCACAATCGAGAATTTGTGTCACGTGTTACGTTAAATAACGTAGCTTTAGGTCTTGGTAGTGGTAAGTCGAAAAAAGAAGCAGAGCAACAAGCTGCTGCAGAAGCATTGAAAAAATTAAAAGAACAACTATAAGGAATCCCCCTTTGAATGAGGGGGATTCCTTATGCATAGAATGAAACTTTCTTTTTGTTTATAAAGAAAAAGAAGGTAAATCCGTATAATACTTGTTTTTGTATAGAGAACATTTATAACGACGGAGAATAGGAGGAAGGCCTTTCGTGTTTTTAAAAAGATTAGAAATAGCAGGGTTTAAGTCTTTTGCTGAGCGTGTATCTGTTGATTTTGTCCCAGGTGTAACTTCTGTAGTAGGACCTAATGGAAGCGGGAAAAGTAATATTACTGATGCAATTCGCTGGGTACTTGGTGAACAATCTGCAAAATCATTACGTGGTGCAAAGATGGAGGATATTATTTTTGCAGGCAGTGATACGAGGAGAGCGGTTAATGTTGCTGAAGTAACAATAACTTTAAATAATGAAGATCAACGTTTACCAATTGAATACAATGAGGTGTGTGTAACACGTCGTGTATCTCGTTCAGGTGATAGTGATTTTTATATTAATAAACAATCATGTAGATTGAAAGATATTATCGATTTATTTATGGACTCTGGTATGGGAAGAGAAGCTTTTTCAATTATTAGCCAGGGGAAAGTGGAAGAGATTTTAAGTAGTAAGTCAGAAGAGCGTCGAGGTGTATTTGAAGAAGCGGCAGGCGTACTAAAATACAAACTTCGCAAAAAGAAAGCTGAAGGGAAACTAGCAGAAACACAAGAAAACTTAAATCGTGTACAAGATATAATTCATGAATTAAGTAGTCAAGTAGAACCTTTAGAAAGACAAGCTTCTATTGCGAAAGATTATCTTGAGAATAAAGAAGAATTAGAGAAAGTAGAAGCTGCGCTTATTGTTCATGAAATTGAAGAATTGCATGAGAAATGGGAAGCGCTTCGAAATCAGTTTGGGCATAATAAAAACGAAGAAGCTAAAATGTCAACGGATTTACAAAAAAGTGAAGAAGAGCTTGAGGAATTACGAGGACAATTACAAGCGGTAGACGAGTCTGTAGACTCGTTGCAAGAAGTACTTCTTCTTTCTAGTAAAGAGCTAGAAAAACTAGAAGGGCAGCGTGAGTTGTTAAAAGAAAGAAAGCAAAATGCTACGACGCATTGTGCGCAACTTGAGCAGTTAATTGTTGAATTAACTGAGAAAGCTAAAAGTTACGATGGTGAGATTGAGTCAAGTACAGAATCTTTAATGCAATTTGTGAATGAAGTAAAAGAGTTGGAGCAAAAATTGCATGATAATGAGCAACTGCTTGCTACTTTTGCTGACAATTTAGAGGAACAGATTGAGAATTTAAAAGGTGACTATATTGAGCTTTTAAATCAACAAGCTAGTCATCGTAATGAATTATCTATGATTGAAGAACAATCGAAACAGCAAACGTCTAAAAACGAGCGTCTAGATGAAGAGAATGCGAAATATGTAGAAATGCGTATGGAAATTACAGCGAAAAAGACGAAACTTGTAGAAAGTTACGAACAAGCGAAAGAAAAAGTAGCTGGCATTCTCTCAAATATACAGAAGACAGAGGCGGCGCTTGGGAAATGTAAGACGCAGTATAGTGAAAATGAAACAAAACTGTATCAAGCATATCAATTTGTGCAACAGGCACGTTCTCGAAAAGAAATGCTTGAAGAGATGCAAGAAGATTATTCTGGATTCTATCAAGGTGTACGTGAAGTATTGAAAGCTAGAGAAAATAGGTTGCAAGGTATCGAGGGTGCTGTTGCGGAACTGTTAACGGTACCGAAAGAATACGAAGTTGCAATGGAAATCGCTCTAGGTGCAGCGATGCAGCATATTGTTGTACAAACAGAGGAACATGCTCGTAATGCGATTGCATTTCTAAAGCAAAATAAACATGGACGTGCAACGTTTTTACCGCAAGCTGTTATTAAAAGCAGATCGTTATCATTTGAGCAATTACGCATTGCAAATCAACACCCATCGTTTGTAGGTGTGGCGGCAGAACTTGTGCAGTACAACAATAAATATGAAAATGTAGTTTCAAATTTATTAGGTACTGTTATTGTTGCGAAAGATTTACGTGGAGCAAATGAGTTGGCGAAACAACTGCAATACCGTTATCGCATTGTAACAATCGAAGGTGACGTAGTGAATCCTGGCGGTTCTATGACTGGTGGGGCGGTAAAGCAAGCGAAATCTTCTTTATTAGGACGCCAACGTGAACTGGAAGAGTGGACTCGCAAGTTAACTGATATGGAAGAAAAAACAACGAAGTTAGAAAACTTTGTTAAAGCAGTAAAACAAGAGATTCAAGAAAAAGAAGTGAAAATACGCGAACTAAGGCAAACTGTAGAAGCAGATCGTGTAGATGAGCAGAAATTAAGAGAAGAGATTAATCGTTTAGAATTAGAAGAACATCGTATTAATGATCGGTTGTCTATTTATGATTTAGAGATTGAAGGGTTTTTACAAGATCGAGTAAAAATGCAAGGGCGTAAAGAGGAGTTAGAAGGGGTTTTAACGAATCTTCAAGCTGAAATCACTAAGTTAGATAGTAAAATTGTAGCTTTAACAAAACAAAAAAGTGAGCAACATTCTTCGAAAGAAAAAGTTCAAAAAGAAATGACTGAGTTAAAAGTGCTGGCAGCTGAAAAGCAACAACGCTTATCTAATCAAAAAGAAAAAGTTGAACGATTGACGAAGGAAAAAGAAGAAACGGATGCGACACTTGTAAAAACGAAAGAGGATTTAGCGTTCTTAAAACAAGAAATGACATCTAATTCAAGTGGTGAAGAGCAAATTACGAATATGATTGAGAAGAAAGCATATGATCGTAATCAAACTTCAGAATTAATTCGCTCTCGTCGTGAACAACGTGTATCGTTGCAAGAGAGAGTAGAACATTTAGAGCGCAATTTGAAAGAAACGACAGGTAAACATAAATATGTTCTTGAAATGTTGAAAGATCAAGAAGTGAGAATAAATCGACTGGATGTAGAGTTGGAAAATAGATTACAACATTTACGTGAAACATATACGATTTCATTTGAAGCGGCAAAACTAAAATATACAATGACAATGCCTGCAGAAGATGCGCGTAAGAAAGTAAAATTAATCAAATTATCCATAGAAGAGTTAGGTACAGTGAACCTAGGGGCAATTGATGAATATGAACGTGTAGCGGAGCGTCATACATTCTTACTAGAGCAGAGAGACGACTTAGAAGAAGCGAAAGCGACATTGCACCAGCTTATTACCGAAATGGATGAAGAAATGAAAAAACGCTTTTCTACTACGTTTGAAGGCATTAGAATGGAGTTTCAATCGGTATTCTCTGAATTATTTGGAGGCGGTAGAGCGGATTTAGTAATGACTAATCCAGAGGATTTACTAAATACGGGTATTGATATTGTAGCACAACCGCCAGGGAAGAAACTGCAGAACTTAGGTTTACTTTCAGGTGGAGAGCGTGCTTTAACAGCAATTGCGCTTTTATTTGGTATTTTAAAAGTACGCCCAGTACCGTTCTGTGTACTAGATGAGGTAGAGGCAGCCCTTGATGAGGCGAATGTAGCTCGTTTTGCACAGTATTTAAAGAAATTCAGTGATGAGACGCAGTTTATTGTAATTACACATAGAAAAGGTACAATGGAAGAGTCTGATGTGTTGTACGGTGTAACAATGCAAGAATCGGGGGTATCTAAACTTGTTTCGGTTCGTTTAGACGCCGGAGAAGAACTTATTGCAAGTGAATAGGAAGGATGGGAAAGTATGAGTTTTTTTAAAAAACTAAAAGAAAAAATTTCAAAACAAACGGATACAGTTACAGAGAAATTTAAACAAGGATTAGAAAAAACGAGAAATTCATTTGCGGATAAAGTGAATGATTTAGTGTATCGTTACCGTAAAGTGGACGAAGATTTCTTCGAAGAGTTAGAAGAAATTTTAATCGGTGCAGACGTTGGCGTTGCGACGGTAATGGAATTAATTGACCAATTGAAAGAAGAAGTACAACGTCGTAACATTCAAGATCCAAAAGAAGTACAAGCTGTTATTTCAGAAAAACTAGTAGGAATTTACAAAGGTGACAGCGATTTTAGTAACGAAATTAATATGCAAGAGGACCAATTAACGGTCGTTTTATTTGTTGGTGTTAATGGTGTAGGAAAAACGACGACAATTGGTAAACTGGCGCATAAGTTTAAATCAGAAGGTAAGTCAGTCCTATTGGCGGCAGGAGACACATTCCGTGCTGGAGCGATTGAACAATTAGAAGTATGGGGCGATCGCGTTGGTGTAGAAGTGATTAAACAAGGATCTGGATCTGATCCAGCGGCGGTTATGTATGACGCTGTACAAGCAGCGAAAGCACGTAAGGTAGATGTATTACTATGTGACACAGCAGGACGCTTGCAAAATAAAGTGAACTTAATGAAAGAGTTAGAGAAGGTGAAGCGTGTAATTGAGCGTGAAGTACCAGGTGCTCCTCATGAAGTATTGCTTGTTATTGATGCAACAACAGGACAAAACGGTTTAAGCCAAGCGAAAACATTCCGTGAAGCAACGAATGTAACTGGTATTGTTTTAACGAAGTTAGATGGAACTGCTAAAGGTGGTATTGTATTAGCGATTCGTAACGAAATGGATGTACCGGTGAAGTTTGTTGGATTAGGAGAGCAAATGGATGACTTGCAGCAGTTTGATCCAGAACAATATGTGTATGGTTTATTTGCGGACTTAGTAGAAACAGAAGAAGTATAAGCGAAAGAAGCGGTATTTCCGCTTCTTTTTCTATAAAAAATATATGATGTTAAGAAAAAAACTTGACACTCTTTTGGACTACATGTAAACTAATTCATGTAAAGGGAAATCACTTAACAAAGGATGATCCAACATGCTCGAAAAAACAACGAGAATGAACTATTTATTTGATTTTTATCAATCGTTGTTAACGCAAAAACAAAGAAGTTATATGTCGCTTTATTATCTAGATGATTTATCTCTTGGTGAAATTGCGGAAGAATTTGATGTAAGTCGCCAAGCCGTGTATGATAACATTAAACGGACTGAAGCGATGCTTGAAGAATATGAAGAAAAATTAGTATTACTTCAAAAGTTTCAAGAGCGACAGCGACTTGTTGCAAAGCTAAAACAGCTAATCAGCGAAGAAGAGCATGTGAATGAAGAAATGAAACAAGTTGTTGAAGCTATCGAAAAATTAGATTAGGAGGGCGGCAATATGGCATTTGAAGGATTAGCCGACCGACTTCAACAGACAATGCAAAAAATCCGCGGCAAAGGAAAAGTTTCTGAAGCCGATGTGAAAGAAATGATGAGAGAAGTTCGTCTAGCTCTTTTAGAAGCGGATGTTAACTTTAAAGTAGTAAAAGATTTTGTGAAGCGTGTGTCTGAACGTGCTGTCGGACAAGATGTAATGAAAAGTTTGACACCTGGACAACAAGTAATTAAAGTTGTACAGGAAGAACTTACAGAACTTATGGGCGGAGAGCAAAGCAAAATTGCTGTTGCTAATAAGCCACCGACTGTTATTATGATGGTTGGTCTGCAAGGTGCGGGTAAAACAACGACGACAGGTAAGCTTGCGAATTTGCTTCGTAAAAAGCATAATCGTAAACCGATGCTTGTTGCAGCGGATATTTACCGTCCAGCAGCGATTAAACAGCTTGAAACATTAGGGAAGCAATTGGACATGCCTGTATTTTCTTTAGGAGATCAAGTAAGTCCTGTTGAAATTGCGAAACAAGCGATTGCAAAAGCAAAAGAAGATCATCACGATTATGTTTTAATCGATACAGCGGGTCGCCTGCATATTGATGAAGAATTAATGGATGAATTAGCGAAAGTGAAAGAAGTTGCGAAACCGGATGAAATTTTCCTTGTTGTCGATGCGATGACGGGGCAAGACGCGGTAAATGTTGCACAAAGTTTCCATGAACAGTTAGGTTTAACAGGTGTTGTATTAACGAAATTAGATGGTGATACGCGCGGTGGTGCTGCATTATCTATTAAGGCTGTAACAAACACGCCGATTAAATTTGCTGGTATGGGTGAAAAACTAGATGCAATTGAAGCGTTCCATCCAGAGCGTATGGCATCCCGTATTTTAGGGATGGGCGATGTCTTAACGTTAATTGAAAAAGCGCAAGCTACAGTTGATGAAGAGAAAGCAAAAGAACTTGAGCAAAAAATGCGTACGCTTTCGTTTACGCTTGACGATTTCCTAGAACAACTTGGACAAGTGCGCCAACTTGGGCCGCTTGATGAATTGTTAGGAATGCTTCCTGGTGCAAATAAAATTAAAGGGCTGAAAAATGCGCAAGTTGATGAAAAACAAATTGGGCATATTGAGGCAATTATTCGTTCTATGACTAAATTAGAACGAGAACAACCGGAAATAATCAATGCTAGTCGCAAAAAGCGCATTGCCAAAGGTAGCGGTACAACTGTACAAGAAATCAATCGTCTAATTAAGCAATTCGATGACATGAAAAAAATGATGAAGACGATGACGGGAATGCAAAAAGGTAAGAAAAAAGGACTAGGTGGATTGAAGTTTCCATTCATGTAAGGAAAAAAGATGGCTCTGTTAAGAAAAAATACTTTACAAAGCAATAGTCTTTTTGCTAATATAATTATCTGTGTGAAATAAATTCGGAGGTGCTTTATAAATGGCAGTTAAAATTCGTTTAAAACGTATGGGAGCTAAAAAAACTCCTTTCTATCGTGTAGTTGTTGCAGATTCTCGTTCTCCTCGTGACGGACGTTTCATTGAGGAAATCGGAACTTACAATCCAGTTGCTCAACCAGCTGAAGTTAAGATCAACGAAGAAGCAGCATTAAAATGGTTAGGAAATGGTGCTAAACCATCTGATACAGTTCGTAACTTATTCTCTAACCAAGGTATCATGGAGAAATTCCACTTATCTAAACAAGGTAAGTAATTGAGGCAATGACTATGAAGAAGTTAGTCGAGACGATTGTCAAGCCTCTTGTCGATTATCCTGAAGATGTAAAAGTTACACAGGAACTTTGCAACGGAGAGATAAAGTATCGATTAACTGTACATCCTGAGGATGTTGGAAAAGTCATTGGAAAGCAAGGGAGAGTTGCGAAAGCGATTCGAATGCTCTTGTATTCAGTGGGACATCATAATGATGAAAAAGTAACACTGGAGATTCAATAAACGTAAAAAGGGCGAGGAGTTATTCCTCTCCCTTTTTTAACATTTAAATAGAGATTGCATGTTCCATCTGCGAAATGGAGATGCTTAATTTATATAGAAACCAGGGGTGACATACTATTTATGACAAAATGGTTTAACGTAGGGAAAATTGTAAATACTCATGGCGTAAGAGGAGAAATCCGTGTTATTTCTCGTACTGATTTTCCAGAAGAGCGATATAAAGTAGGAAACACGCTATACATATCGAATGAGAAAGGCACAGACTATCTTCCGGTGAAGGTAACTTCTCATCGCCAACATAAGACATTCGATTTATTAACATTTGAAGGATATAACAATGTAGATGAAGTAGAGAAGTTTAAAGGTTCTTTAATAAAAGTACCAGAAGAGCAGTTAGGCGAACTTGCTGAAGGTGAATACTACTATCATGAAATTATTGGTTGCAGTGTTGTAACGGAAGAAGGAGAAGCGCTAGGGACAATCAAAGAGATTCTATCTCCTGGTGCAAATGATGTTTGGGTAATTAAACGCCCGAAGGGTCAAGATCTCTTAATTCCTTATATCGATGATGTTGTACTTCAAGTTAATATTGAAAATAAATTAGTAACCATTCATGTAATGGAAGGGCTGCTATAATGAAAATTGATATTTTAACGTTGTTCCCAGACATGTTTACCGGTGTATTTGGATCTTCTATATTAAAGAAGGCGCAAGAAAAAGAAGCGGTAAACCTTCGTGTTGTTAACTTTCGTGATTATACAACAAGTAAGCATAATAGCGTAGACGATTATCCTTACGGCGGAGGAGCTGGTATGGTGCTTACTCCTCAGCCTATTTTTGATGCTGTAGAGGATTTGACGAAAGAGACAGAGCGTAAGCCGAGAGTTGTCTTAATGTGTCCGCAGGGCGAAAGATTTACGCAGAAGAAAGCGGAAGAGCTTGCAGGGGAAGAACATTTAATCTTCGTATGTGGGCATTATGAAGGATATGACGAACGAATTCGTGAGCATCTCGTAACGGATGAGATTTCTATTGGTGACTATGTATTAACGGGCGGAGAATTAGCCTCTATGGTTATTACTGATAGTGTGGTACGTCTCTTGCCAGGTGTGCTAGGAAATCATGCTTCACAAGTAGAGGATTCGTTTAGTACAGGTTTATTAGAGCATCCTCATTATACACGTCCAGCTGATTTTCGTGGTATGAAGGTACCGGATGTATTAATGTCAGGGAATCATAAAAACATTGATGAATGGCGACATAAGGAATCTTTGCGCCGAACGTATACGCGTAGACCTGATTTATTAGATGAGAGAGAGCTATCTAAACAAGAGAAAAAATGGCTTGAGGAAATAAAGCGAGAGCAGTAATAACTTCATATATTTGCTATTGCAACAGGCCTAGTAATATGCTATTATAACATTTGTGCTACTGAAATCAGTAGCCGTATTAACGATGTTCCGCTGTAATTTATTAAGACTTTATAAGAGCATCTGTTTAAAGGAGAGAATTTAATATGCAACAATTAATCGCAGAAATTACAAAAGGCCAATTAAAAACTGACCTTCCTTCATTCCGTCCTGGTGACACTTTACGTGTACACGTAAAAGTTGTTGAGGGAACTCGTGAAAGAATTCAGCTTTTCGAAGGTGTTGTAATTAAACGTCGTGGTGGCGGAATCAGTGAAACATTCACAGTTCGTAAGATTTCTTACGGTGTAGGTGTTGAGCGTACATTCCCAGTTCACACGCCAAGAATCGCGAAAATCGAAGTACTTCGCCGTGGTAAAGTACGTCGTGCTAAGTTATACTACTTACGTAACCTTCGCGGTAAAAAAGCACGTATTAAAGAAATTCGATAAGACATGTATGGGAGCTTGTAAATGCACAAGCTCCCTTTTTCCAATCTATATGAAATTTTGGTATAATACGAGCAGTTTACATAACCGTGGAGGGGAAATGCATGAAAAAAGAGAAGAGTTCACTTTGGGAATGGATTAAAGCAATTTTGATTGCTGTTGTATTAGCTGGTGTTATTAGACAGTTTTTCTTTGCGCCAATTCTCGTAGACGGGGTATCGATGGCACCTACTTTACATGATCGTGATCGAATGATTGTGAATAAAATTGGTTATCACATTGGAGATCCAAAACGCTTTGATATTATCGTATTTCGAGCAACAGAAGATAAAGATTACATTAAGCGCATTATAGGCCTGCCAGGCGATGAAATAGAGTATCGTAATGATAAACTGTATATTAACGGAAAGGCTTATGAGGAGCCGTATTTAGACAAGCAGAAAAAGCAAATTGCTGACGGACCGCTTACATATGATTTTAATCTTGAAGAAATGACAGGCAAGAAAACCGTTCCAAAAGATCAATTATTTGTTTTAGGTGATAATCGTCGTTTTAGTAAAGATAGCCGTTCAATCGGTACGATTTCAATGGATCAAGTAATTGGTAAAGCTAATATGTTATATTGGCCGTTAGAAGACGCACGTATTGTGAAATAAATGAAAAAGAAGGTGGCAACATGGTAATTCAATGGTTTCCAGGGCATATGGCGAAGGCTAGACGCCAAGTAACGGAGAAATTAAAATTAATTGATGTTGTAATTGAACTTGTAGATGCTCGATTACCATTATCATCTCGAAACCCAATGATTGATGAAATCATTACACATAAGCCAAGGCTTGTTGTTTTAAATAAAGCGGATATGGCGGATGATCGTTTAACAAAACAATGGATCGCATATTTTAAAGAAAAAGGCCATATGGCAATTTCGATTAACGCGCAAGCTGGACAAGGTATGAAGGAAATTGCAGTAGCTTGTAAAGTGCTTGTTAAAGAAAAATTTGATAAAATGGTTGCAAAAGGTATTAGACCGAGAGCGATTCGTGCATTAATTGTAGGTATACCAAATGTTGGTAAATCTACATTGATTAATAAATTGGCAAAGAAAAATATTGCTAAAACAGGAGATCGTCCAGGTGTGACAACAGCTCAACAATGGATTAAAGTTGGGAAGGAAATGGAATTGTTAGATACACCAGGTATTCTGTGGCCTAAATTTGAAGATCAATTAGTGGGTCTTCGCTTAGCGACAACGGGTGCAATTAAAGATTCAATTTTAAATTTACAAGATGTAGCTGTTTACGCATTACGTTTTATGGAGAAACATTATCCAGAACGCTTGAAAGAACGCTATAATTTAAATGAGATTCCAGAAGATATTGTGGAATTATTCGATGCAATTGGAAAAAATAGAGGCTGCTTAATGGGCGGCGGAATGATTGATTATGATAAGACATCTGAGCTTGTGCTTCGTGAGCTTCGTGGTGGCAAACTTGGAAAAATGACGTTTGAAACACCGGAAGAGTTTGCAGAGCAAGTAGAAGATGTGGAAAAAATAGAAGAAGTATAAGACGTGCGTTTGTGCGTCTTTTCTTTTTGGATATGTTTAAAAAGGAGCTTGTATAAATGCAAACTATGACGATAAAAGAAGCAGAAAATGTATTGAAAGAAATTATGAATGAAGAAGATGATCGCTTTCAACTGTTAATGAAAGATGATCGAAAAGGTGTTCAAAAGCTCGTTTTGAAGTGGTATAAACAAAAAGAGTTAGAACAGAAAGAAAAAGAGAAGTTTTTTGAAATGTCCAAGTATGAAAATGCTTTGCGTGAAAAAGGGGTCACATATATCGCGGGTATTGATGAAGTAGGGCGCGGGCCATTGGCTGGGCCTGTTGTGACGGCAGCTGTCGTTCTTCCTGAGGATTTTTATATTCCAGGGTTAAATGACTCGAAAAAGTTGAGTGAAGCGAAACGTGAGCGTTTTTATGATGAAATAAAAGTACAAGCAATTGCAATTGGAGTAGGAATTGTATCGCCGCAAGTTATTGATGACATTAATATTTACCAAGCAACGAAACAAGCGATGTTAGATGCAGTTGCGAATTTATCTTGTACACCCCAACATTTATTAATTGATGCGATGAAACTTCCTACACCAATTCCGCAAACATCAATTATTAAAGGTGATGCGAAATGTGTTTCGATTTCAGCCGCATCCATTATCGCAAAAGTAACGAGAGATCGTATGATGAAAGAACTGGGAGAGAAGTATCCTCAATATGGATTTGAGCAACATATGGGATATGGCACAAAGCAACATTTAGAGGCAATTCAAGTGCATGGAGTATTAGATGAACACCGAAAGTCATTCGCGCCAATTAAAGATATGATTCAAAAATAAGCTGTAAATATACAGCTTATTTTTTTATTTTGGCATATAAACATTACTATTTCCGAAAAAGAATAAAGCGATTTCAGTTTTCTGACACTTTATTGTAGACAGCGTGCCAATCATCTTATACAATGGCAATGTAATGTTTTTTAAACATTAAAAAACTTTTCGAGTAAAACAGGAAAACAGGGGAGGATGGGACCATGAATATCCATGAGTACCAAGGTAAGGCAGTCCTTAGAAGCTATGGGGTTAGCGTTCCGAACGGGAAGGTTGCATTTACAGTAGAAGAAGCTGTAGAAGCGGCGAAAGAATTAGGAACAGATGTATGTGTAGTGAAAGCACAAATTCACGCTGGTGGACGCGGCAAAGCTGGCGGAGTAAAAGTTGCAAAAAATTTAGATGAAGTTCGTACATATGCAGAAAGCATTTTAGGAACTACACTTGTGACACATCAAACAGGTCCTGAAGGTAAGGAAGTAAAACGCTTACTTATCGAAGAAGGTTGCGATATTAAAAAAGAATATTATGTAGGTCTAGTTTTAGATCGTGCAACTTCTCAAGTTGTTTTAATGGCGTCTGAAGAAGGCGGAACAGAAATTGAAGAAGTAGCAGAAAAAACACCTGAAAAAATCTTTAAAGAATATATTGATCCAGCAGTAGGCTTACAAGGTTTCCAAGCGCGCCGAATCGCATTTAACATCAATATTCCAAAAGAGCTTGTAGGACAAGCTGTGAAGTTTATGATGGGCTTATACCGTGCGTTTATCGAAAAAGATTGCTCTATTGCTGAGATTAACCCACTTGTTACAACAGGTGAAGGTAAAGTTATGGCATTAGATGCAAAATTAAACTTTGATTCTAATGCATTATATCGCCATAAAGACATTTTAGAGCTTCGTGATCTTGATGAAGAGGATTCAAAAGAAATTGAAGCTTCAAAATACGACTTAAACTACATTCCTTTAGATGGAAATATCGGTTGTATGGTTAATGGTGCAGGTTTAGCGATGGCTACAATGGATATCATTAAACATTACCACGGTGACCCAGCTAACTTCTTAGATGTTGGTGGCGGTGCAACTGCAGAAAAAGTTACAGAAGCATTCAAAATTATCCTTTCTGACAAAAATGTAAAAGGTATCTTTGTTAACATTTTTGGTGGCATTATGAAGTGTGATGTTATTGCAGAAGGTGTTATTGAAGCAACGAAACAAGTAGGTCTTGAGTTACCTTTAGTTGTACGTCTTGAAGGTACAAACGTAGAACTAGGTAAGAAAATTTTAAATGAGTCTGGCTTAAATATTGTTGCAGCAGAATCTATGGCAGACGGTGCACAAAAAATTGTTTCACTAGTGGGCTAATAGAAAGCGGGGGAGAAAAATGAGCGTATTAGTTAATAAAGATACAAAAGTTATTGTTCAAGGTATTACAGGTTCTCAAGGTTTATTCCATACAAAACAAATGATTGAATACGGTACGAAAATTGTCGGTGGTGTAACACCAGGTAAGGGCGGCACTGATATTGAAGGTGTACCAGTATTTGATACAGTAGAAGATGCAGTGAAAGCAACAGGCGCAAACGCTTCAGTTGTATACGTTCCACCCGCTTTTGCGGCAGATGCAATTATGGAAGCTGTTGATGCAGAAATTGATTTAGTAGTATGTATTACTGAAGGGATTCCTGTATTAGATATGGTAAACGTAAAGAGATATATGGCGGGTAAACATACACGTTTACTTGGACCAAACTGCCCAGGTGTAATCACACCGGATGAATGTAAGATTGGTATTATGCCAGGATATATTCATAAAAAAGGTCATGTTGGTATCGTATCTCGCTCTGGTACATTAACGTATGAAGCTGTACATCAGTTAACACAAGAAGGTATTGGCCAATCTACTGCTGTAGGTATCGGCGGAGACCCTGTTAACGGTACAGACTTTATTGATGCTTTAAAAGCATTTAATGAAGATGAAGAAACACATGCTGTAATTATGATTGGTGAAATCGGCGGTACAGCAGAAGAAGAGGCAGCTGAATGGGTAAAAGCTAATATGACAAAACCTGTTGTAGGCTTCATTGGTGGTCAAACAGCGCCTGCTGGCAAACGTATGGGCCATGCTGGTGCAATCATTTCTGGCGGTAAAGGAACTGCTGCTGAAAAGATTAAAACAATGGAAGCTTGTGGCATTAAAGTAGCTGAAACTCCAGCAGTTATGGGAGAAACGCTAATCTCTGTTTTAAAAGAAAAAGGTTTATTTGAGACTTGTAAAAACTATTAATCTGTTGAAAGACACCTTCTTACTTGAGGGTGTCTTTTTAGACTTTTTCTGTTTACATAATAAAAATTATGGGTAAGGAGAATCAAGATGAAAAGAGAGAGATTATTACATCTTCATTACTTGCTAGCAGATTATTGGAAAGCGATGGAGAGGCTACTATATGTCGATCCAGAATTAGAGAACATATATAATTTTAACGAAAAACAAATGGAACACTACACTGGAATATCCTCGAAAAAATCTTCAGAACTAGTAAAATTTCTTCAAAGTTCAAATCTTCCGCAATATATATCTTATTTAGAGAAAAATCGTATTTTTTATATAACGATATGGGATGAAAATTATCCGCAATTATTACGTGAAATACAAGACCCTCCCTTCGTTTTATATGGAAAAGGAGAGAAAGATTTCCTGAATAAAGTAAATAAATTAGCAGTTGTTGGAACTAGAGAACCATCATTATATGGTCATGAGAGTTTGAAGTTTATTTTACACCCTTTATTAGAAAGAGAGTGGCTTATTGTCAGTGGGTTTGCAAAAGGGATAGATACAATGTCTCATGAGATTACAGTAAGGCATCATTGCCCGACTATTGCGATATTAGGGCATGGATTGTCTTTTATGTATCCGAAAGAAAATAGACCTTTATATGAAATGTGGAAGGAATATATATTGTTATTGACAGAGTATCCGCCGCACTATGCACCGAAAAAATGGTATTTTCCAAAAAGAAACCGGATTATTAGTGGTATAAGTAAAGGTGTTTTAGTTGTAGAAGCGAAATCGAGAAGTGGAACACTTATTACTGCGGACCTTGCGTTAGAGCAAAGTAGAGAGGTATTTGCGCTTCCTGGACCTATATTTATAGAGGGGGCATCGGGAACGAATCATCTTATTCAGCAAGGAGCAAAACTAGTAAGAAATGCAGAAGATATCTTGGAAGAGATTTTAAATTAACCTTATATTTTTATGTTTTTATTAAACAATTATTGACAAATGGTAGATTGGCACTGTATGGTATATTCATTCTTGATTGACAAAAACAAGAGAAATCAATAAGATTAATGAAGACTTGAATCCACCTCTTAAGGAGGCACTAGCATGTCAGATTACCTCGTAATCGTGGAGTCGCCTTCTAAGGCGAAGACCATTGAGAAATATTTAGGGAAAAAATACAAAGTTGTCGCGTCTATGGGACATGTTCGCGATTTGCCAAAAAGTCAAATGGGGATAGAAGTAAAGAACAACTTCACCCCGAAGTATATTACCATTCGTGGTAAAGGTCCCGTCTTAAAAGATTTAAAATCAGCGGCCAAAAAAGCAAAGAAAGTCTATCTCGCGGCCGATCCAGACCGTGAAGGGGAAGCGATTGCTTGGCATTTAGCGAATACGTTAAATGTGGACGTTGAATCAGATTGTCGGGTTGTGTTTAATGAGATTACGAAAGATGCGATCAAAGAATCATTTAAACATCCTCGTGCAATTAATATGGATTTAGTGGATGCACAACAAGCAAGACGTATACTTGATCGTCTTGTTGGTTACAATATTAGTCCTTTATTATGGAAGAAAGTAAAAAAAGGATTAAGTGCAGGACGTGTACAATCTGTAGCAGTTCGTTTAATCATCGAGCGTGAAAGGGAAATTCAAAACTTTGAACCTGAAGAATTCTGGACAATTAAAACAGAATTTGTAAAAGGAAAAGACACATTTGAAGCAAGCTTTTACGGTGTAGATGGTGAAAAAGTTCAATTAACAAATGAAACGCAAGTGAATGAAATAATTGAACAGATGAAAGACAATGCGTTTTCAGTTGAAAATGTAACGCGCAAAGAGCGAAAACGTAACCCTGCATTACCGTTTACAACATCTTCCTTGCAACAAGAAGCAGCCCGTAAGTTAAACATGCGAGCAAAGAAAACAATGATGCTTGCACAGCAATTGTATGAAGGGATAGATCTTGGAAAACAAGGAACTGTAGGTCTTATTACGTATATGAGAACTGATTCAACACGTATCTCAGAAACAGCTCAAACAGAGGCTCGTACTTACATCACTGAAGCGTATGGTACGGAATACATAGGAACAGAAAAGAAGAAAGAAACGAAAAAGTCAAATGCACAAGATGCGCATGAGGCAATTCGTCCTACTTCGGTAATGAGAAAGCCAGAGGAACTAAAAAGTTTCTTAGGTCGTGATCAACTTCGATTATATAAATTGATTTGGGAGCGATTTGTTGCAAGTCAAATGGCGTCTGCTATAATGGATACTGTGACAGCGAGACTCATTAATAACAATGTTCAGTTCCGTGCAAGTGGATCGGTTGTAAAGTTCCCGGGATTTATGAAAGTGTATGTAGAGTCAAAAGATGATGGTGCTGAAGAAAAGGATAAGATGTTGCCGCCTTTAGAAGTAGGGGAAACTGTATTTTCAAAGGATTTAGAACCAAAGCAACATTTTACACAACCTCCTCCGCGCTATACAGAGGCTCGCCTAGTAAGAACACTTGAAGAACTTGGAATTGGAAGACCGTCGACATATGTACCTACACTTGAAACGATTCAAAAGCGTGGGTATGTAGGCTTGGATAATAAACGCTTCGTTCCGACTGAACTTGGTGAAATAGTAATTGAACTTATTTTAGAGTTTTTCCCAGAAATTATTAACATTGAATTTACTGCCAATATGGAGCAAAGCCTTGATGAAGTAGAAGAAGGAAATGCGAATTGGGTAAAAATTGTTGATGATTTCTACGTAGGTTTTGAACCGCGTTTAGAAAAAGCGGAAAAAGAAATGCGTGAAGTGGAAATTAAAGATGAACCAGCTGGGGAAGATTGTGAATTATGTAATCACCCAATGGTCTTTAAAATGGGTAAATACGGGAAATTTATGGCTTGCTCGAATTTCCCAGATTGTCGTAATACAAAGCCGATTGTGAAAGAAATCGGTGTTACTTGTCCAAAGTGTGATAAGGGTCAAATTATTGAACGCCGTAGTAATAAAAAGAAACGTCTTTTCTATGGGTGCGGTACGTATCCGGAATGCGACTTTGTATCTTGGGATAAGCCAATTGGTCGTAAGTGTCCGAAGTGCGAAGGCATGCTTGTAGAGAAAAAGTTGAAAAAAGGCGTGCAAGTACAATGTATTTCGTGCGATTATGAAGAAGAACAACAAATGTGAGCGTAACTGCTCACATTTTTTTCGGGAAGAAAAGGAAAGGTGATATAAATGACAACACAAGTAGTAAACGTCATTGGCGCAGGTCTTGCAGGAAGTGAAGCAGCTTATCAAATTGCAAAACGTGGTGTCCAAGTTAGATTATATGAAATGAGACCGGTAAGGCAAACGCCAGCTCATCACACAGATAAATTCGCTGAATTAGTATGTAGTAACTCACTTCGTGCAAACACTTTAACAAATGCAGTTGGCGTTATTAAAGAGGAAATGCGCTTAATGGATTCTGTAATTATTCGTGCGGCGGATGAGTGCTCTGTACCAGCTGGAGGCGCTTTAGCTGTAGACCGTCATGAGTTCGCAGCTAAAGTAACAGAATACGTAAAGAACCATCCAAATGTAACTGTAATGAATGAAGAAATTACAGATATTCCAGAGGGACCGACAATTATTGCTACAGGTCCATTAACATCTCCTGATCTTTCTGCAAAATTGAAAGAATTAACAGGAGAAGATTATTTCTACTTCTATGATGCTGCAGCCCCAATCGTAGAAAAAGACAGCATTGACATGAATAAAGTATATTTAAAATCGCGTTATGACAAAGGTGAAGCTGCATATTTAAATTGCCCAATGACAGAAGAAGAGTTTGATCGTTTTTATGAGGCTCTAATTGCTGCTGAGACAGTGCCTTTAAAAGAGTTTGAAAAAGAAATTTTCTTTGAAGGTTGTATGCCAGTAGAGGTTATGGCAAGTAGAGGGAGACAGACGTTAGTATTTGGACCTATGAAACCTGTTGGATTGGAAGATCCAAAAACAGGGAAAACGCCATATGCTGTTGTTCAGTTACGTCAAGATGATGCAGCGGGAACTTTATACAATATCGTAGGTTTCCAAACACATTTAAAGTGGGGACCGCAAAAAGAAGTGCTACAGTTAATTCCAGGATTAGAAAATGCAGAGATTGTACGTTATGGTGTAATGCATCGTAATACGTTTATTAATTCACCTAATTTGCTTCGTCCAACATATCAATATAAACAACGGGATGATTTATTCTTCGCTGGTCAAATGACTGGAGTAGAGGGATATGTTGAATCAGCAGCATCAGGATTATTAGCAGGAATTAATGCTGCGCGTCTTGTGCAAGGTGAAGAGCCAGTTGTATTACCGCCAGTAACTGCGATGGGTAGCATGGCAAATTACATTACGGCAACGAACGCTAAAAACTTCCAACCGATGAATGCGAACTTCGGTCTATTTGCACCGTTAGAGAAGAAGATTAAAAAGAAAGCAGAACGAAATGAGGCGTACGCAGCACGCGCTTTAGAAACGATTCGAAATTTTGTAAATATTTAGTTAAATTTCTTGCAAAGGCTACTAAGTTGTGATACGATTTAGTAGCCTTTATTGAGGTGAGTTGTGTGAATGTGAAGAAATTGTTACAATTATTCGTTGGATATTTACAAATTGAAAGAAATTATTCAAAATATACAATTGCAAGTTATCAAAATGATTTAGAACATTTTGTGCAATTTATGGAACGAGAAGGCATATCCTCTTTTTTAGACGTTACATACGCGGATGTTCGTTTGTACTTAACGACGTTGCACGATGAGAAGTTAGCCCGTAAATCTGTCGCAAGAAAAGTATCAAGCTTACGAAGTTTATATCGTTTTTTGATGCGTGAAGGTTATCGAAAGGATAATCCGTTTGCACTTGCGTCACTCCCCAAAAAAGAATTGTCAATCCCAAAGTTTTTATATGCTGAAGAGTTAGAGGAATTATTTGAAGTTTCTGACACGGAAACACCATTAGGTCAAAGGAATCAAGCTTTGTTAGAGTTGATGTATGCGACTGGGATCCGTGTGAGTGAATGTGTCAATTTACAACTTACCGATATTGACTTTGCGGTGGGAACAATTTTAGTAATGGGAAAAGGAAAAAAACAAAGGTATATTCCGTTCGGAAGCTATGCGCAAGATTCTTTAATTACTTATATAGAGAATGGGAGAAAACAGTTAGTTAATAAGACTGACGAAGACTCTCATATGGTATTTTTAAATGCGAAAGGTAAACCGCTAACAAGTCGTGGAGTTCGTTATGTTTTAAATGAACTCATTAAAAAGGCTTCGCTGACAATGCGGATAAGTCCCCATATGTTAAGGCATACATTTGCTACACATATGCTAGATGAAGGGGCGGATTTACGTACTGTACAGGAGTTATTAGGCCATGAAAATTTGTCGACGACACAAATTTATACACATGTCTCTAAAGAAAGATTGCGTTCTGTTTACATGAAGCATCACCCGCGGGCATAAATTGCTTTAAAAGCTATAAAAACAAATAAAGGAGTTTTTTCTATGGGAAATTTCCACGCTACAACGATATTTGCAGTTCATCATAATGGAGAATGTGCAATGGCTGGAGATGGCCAAGTGACAATGGGAAATGCTGTTGTAATGAAACATACAGCTCGTAAAGTTCGTAAACTTTTCCAAGGTAAAGTTTTAGCTGGTTTCGCAGGATCAGTTGCTGACGCATTTACTCTTTTTGAAATGTTTGAAGGGAAATTAGAAGAGTATAATGGCAACTTGCAGCGTGCTGCTGTTGAAATGGCCAAACAATGGCGTGGCGATAAAATGTTACGTCAGCTAGAAGCAATGCTCATTGTCATGGATAAAACAACTATGCTCCTTGTTTCAGGTACAGGAGAAGTGATTGAACCGGATGATGGTATTTTAGCAATTGGATCTGGTGGGAATTATGCACTTTCTGCAGGTCGTGCTTTAAAGCAATATGCAAGTGAACACTTAACAGCGAAGCAAATTGCGAAAGCGAGTTTAGAGATTGCTGGCGATATTTGTGTTTATACGAATCACAACATAATTGTTGAAGAATTGTAGAATCGTAAGGGAGGCATTTTATATGCATTTACATTTTACTCCGCGCCAAATTGTGGAAAAATTAGATCAATACATCATCGGTCAAAAAGACGCAAAGAAAGCGGTTGCTGTAGCGTTGAGAAATCGATATCGTCGCAGTAAATTAGCTGAAAATTTACGTGACGAAATTGCACCTAAAAATATCTTAATGATTGGACCGACAGGTGTTGGGAAAACAGAGGTAGCACGACGAATGGCGAAACTCGTTGGAGCACCTTTTATTAAGGTTGAGGCTACAAAATTCACAGAAGTTGGATATGTGGGTAGAGATGTAGAGTCAATGGTACGTGACCTGGTGGAAACATCGGTTCGTATCGTAAAAGAAGAAATGGTAGTGAAAGTTCAAGATAAAGCCGAAGAGCAAGCGAATCAACGTCTTGTTGAAATTTTAGTACCGAGTCCAGAGAAACAATCTGGATTCAAAAATCCATTAGAGATGCTTTTTGGAGGTACTCAAAATTCGAATCAAACGTCTGATACACAAGAAGATGTTGAAATCGAAAAGAAGCGTCAAGATGTGGAGAGAAAGCTTGCTGCAGGGCTTCTTGAAGACGAAATTGTATCGATTGAAGTGACTGAACAACAGTCTTCCATGTTTGATATGTTACAAGGAACTGGCATGGAGCAAATGGGAATGAATTTCCAAGATGCGCTAGGAAGTTTTATGCCGAAAAAAACGAAAAAACGTAAACTTTCTGTAAAAGAAGCAAGAAAACTCTTGACAAATGAAGAGGCACAGCGCTTAATTGATATGGATGAAGTTACACAAGAGGCTGTTTATCGTGCTGAACAGCTCGGGATTATTTTTATCGATGAAATTGACAAAATTGCTGGTAAGCAGTCGAATAGCGTAGATGTATCACGTGAAGGTGTGCAACGTGACATTTTGCCGATTGTAGAAGGGTCGAATGTTGCGACAAAATACGGATCAGTAAAAACGGATTATATTTTATTCGTTGCAGCTGGAGCGTTCCATATGTCTAAACCGTCGGATTTAATTCCGGAATTGCAAGGGAGATTTCCGATTCGAGTAGAATTAACAAAATTATCGACAGACGATTTTGTTAAAATACTAATCGAGCCTGACAATGCGTTAATTAAACAATATATGGCATTATTAGCGACTGAAGGTATAGAAATTGAATTTTCAGACGAAGCTATTCGTAAGATTGCTGAGATTGCTTATCAAGTTAATCAGGATACAGATAATATTGGAGCAAGAAGACTTCATACGATTATGGAGAAGCTCCTTGAAGATTTATCGTTTGAAGCATCTGAAATTACGTTAGAGAAAATAACGATAACACCTCAATACGTTGAGGAGAAATTAGCAACAATTGCTAAAAATAAAGATGTGAGCCAGTTTATTTTGTAATAGTGTCATCAGGTGACTCGCCCTAGTTTCCAAGTGATGAAAAAATATGTGAGTAACATGTAGGAGGAACTTTTGAAATGGAATTATTAGCAAAAACGAGAAAATTAAATGCGTTATTACAGAGTGCAGCAGGGAAGCCTGTAAACTTTAGAGAAATGTCTGACACAATGTGTGAAGTAATCGAAGCAAACGTATTCGTAGTTAGCCGTCGTGGTAAATTACTAGGTTATGCAATTCACCAACAAATCGAAAACGAACGCATGAAGCAAATGCTTGCAGAACGTCAATTCCCAGAAGAATATACACAAAGCTTATTCAACATTACAGAAACATCTTCAAACTTAGATGTGAACAGTGCTTACACAGCATTCCCAGTAGAAAACAGAGAATTATTTGGTCAAGGTTTAACTACAATCGTACCAATCGTTGGTGGCGGTGAGCGTCTAGGTACATTAGTATTAGCTCGTCTTGGTCAAGAGTTCTTAGATGATGATTTAATCCTTGCTGAGTACAGCTCAACTGTTGTAGGTATGGAAATTTTACGTGAAAAAGCAGAAGAAATCGAAGAGGAAGCACGTAGTAAAGCTGTTGTTCAAATGGCGATCAGCTCATTATCTTACAGTGAGTTAGAAGCGATTGAGCACATCTTCGAAGAATTAAATGGAACAGAAGGTTTACTTGTTGCAAGTAAAATTGCTGATCGCGTAGGAATTACTCGTTCTGTAATCGTAAATGCACTACGTAAATTAGAAAGTGCTGGTGTTATTGAGTCTCGTTCTTTAGGTATGAAAGGAACATACATTAAAGTGCTAAACGACAAGTTTCTACAGGAACTTGCTAAATTAAAAACAAACTAATTTGTAAAAAACTCTCCTCGATTGAGGAGAGTTTTTTATGTGCAATGGATAGATGGTGCTTGTGAAAAGTGTCATAAGCGTGTTTTCTGAGAAAACTATTAATTGTATTTATTTTTTTGCTTAAAAGAAATGAAGGTTGGTAATACTGGAATTCGAGTATGAACAAAGAAAGTTTTACATTGTTCGCATTTTCGACTTGATTGTAATATTTCAGTATGATATAGTAAGCAGTGGTGTCAGTACAAAGTACACACGTTTACTGATTTAAGTGTTGGTGCTACGTTTGTAGTTTCGCTTAGAGATGAAGTAAACGGAGGATATCAAAAACCATTTAGGAGGAACTATATTATGTCAGTAATTTCTATGAAGCAATTGCTTGAAGCTGGTGTTCATTTCGGACATCAAACTCGTCGTTGGAACCCAAAAATGAAGCGTTACATTTTCACAGAGCGTAACGGTATCTACATCATCGACTTACAAAAAACTGTGAAAAAAGTTGAGGAAGCTTACAGAACGATGCGCGACATCGCTGCTGAAGGCGGAGACATCTTATTCGTAGGTACTAAAAAACAAGCACAAGAAGCTATTAAAGAAGAAGCAACTCGTGCTGGTATGTACTTCGTTAACCAACGTTGGTTAGGCGGAACTTTAACAAACTTCCAAACAATCCAAAAGCGTATCAAGCGTCTTAAAGACATCGAAAGAATGCAAGAAGATGGTACTTTCGAAGTACTTCCTAAGAAAGAAGTTGTTCAACTTAAAAAAGAGTTAGAGCGTCTTGAGAAATTCTTAGGCGGTATTAAAGATATGAAAGGTCTTCCAAGTGCATTATTCGTAGTAGACCCTCGTAAAGAGCGTATTGCAGTTGCTGAAGCACGCAAATTACACATTCCAATCATCGGTATCGTTGATACAAACTGTGATCCAGACGAAATCGATCACGTTATCCCAGCAAACGATGATGCAATTCGTGCTGTAAAACTTCTTACATCTAAAATGGCAGACGCGATCCTTGAAGCAAAACAAGGTGAAGAAACTGTTACTGCGTAACAAAGTTGGAAAGGTGATAAGGGGTTCGGCCTTTTATCACCTTTTTTAAGGTATAAACACCTTTATAAAAGGTATAAATACATATTTTAGGAGGATGAAAAGTATGGCAATCACTGCTCAAATGGTAAAAGAATTACGTGAAAAAACTGGCGCAGGTATGATGGACTGCAAAAAAGCTTTAACAGAAACTAACGGCGACATGGAGAAGGCAATTGACTTCTTACGTGAAAAAGGTATTGCGAAAGCTGCTAAAAAAGCTGACCGCATTGCTGCTGAAGGTTTAACTTTCATCGAAACAAACGGTAACGACGCTTTAATCTTAGAATTAAACTCTGAAACTGATTTCGTTGCGAAAAACGAAGGTTTCCAAACACTAATTAAAGAATTAGCTGCTCACTTATTAACTAACAAACCAGCTAACGTTGAAGAAGCTATGGCTCAAACAATGGAAAACGGTAAAAAAGTTGAAGAGCACATCAACGAAGCAATCGCTAAAATTGGTGAAAAACTTACACTTCGTCGTTTCGAAATCGTATCAAAAACTGATGCAGATGCATTCGGCGCTTACCTACACATGGGTGGACGCATTGGTGTATTAACAGTTCTTGAAGGTTCTACTGATGAAGCTGCTGCTAAAGATGTTGCAATGCACATCGCTGCAGTTAACCCTAAATACATCGACCGCGATGCTGTAACAGCTGAAGAAGTTGAGCATGAGCGTCAAGTATTAACACAACAAGCATTAAACGAAGGCAAGCCTGAGAAAATCGTTGCAAAAATGGTTGAAGGCCGTTTAGGCAAATTCTTCGAAGAGATTTGCTTACTTGACCAAGCATTCGTTAAAAACCCTGATATGAAAGTTCGTCAGTTCGTTGAGTCTAAAGGCGGAACATTAAAAGGATTCGTTCGCTACGCTGTTGGTGAAGGTATCGAAAAACGCGAAGACAACTTTGCTGAAGAAGTAATGAACCAAGTAAAAGGTAGCAACTAATACAGATTAGGGAACACATTGTGTTCCCTTTTTTAAAATAAAGATGTAAGCAATTGGAGGTTCATTATGAGTAAACCGAAATATAATCGTGTCGTTTTAAAGCTAAGTGGAGAAGCTTTAGCTGGAGAGCAAGGATTTGGAATTAACCCAACTGTTATTAAGTCAGTTGCGGAACAAGTAAAAGAAATTGCAGAACTTGATGTAGAGGTTGCTGTTGTTGTTGGTGGCGGTAACATTTGGCGTGGGAAAATTGGAAGTGAAATGGGCATGGATCGTGCAGGGGCAGATTACATGGGCATGTTAGCGACAGTTATGAATTCATTAGCTCTTCAAGATAGCTTGGAGAATATCGGAATTCAAACTCGTGTACAAACTTCAATTGAGATGCGTCAAGTTGCAGAACCTTACATTCGTCGTAAAGCAGTTCGTCACTTAGAGAAAAAACGTGTTGTTATCTTTGCAGCAGGTACAGGTAACCCATACTTCTCTACAGATACAACAGCAGCATTACGTGCGGCAGAAATTGAAGCAGATGTAATTTTAATGGCGAAAAACAATGTAGATGGTGTATATAATGCGGATCCATCTATTGATCCAACAGCTACGAAATATGAAACGCTTACTTACTTAGACGTATTAAAAGAAGGTTTAGGTGTAATGGATTCTACAGCTTCTTCTCTATGTATGGATAATGATATTCCATTAATTGTATTCTCAGTTATGGAAAAAGGTAATATTAAACGTGCCGTTTTAGGCGAAAATATCGGAACAGTGGTAAGGGGGAAATAAATATGGGACAACAAGTATTGAAGTCTTCAAATGAAAAAATGGAAAAAGCAGTTGCTGCTTATTCTCGTGAATTAGCAACAGTTCGTGCTGGCCGTGCAAACGCGTCTGTATTAGATAAGGTACAAGTTGATTACTATGGTGCACCAACACCAGTTGTGCAATTAGCGAACATTACAGTTCCAGAAGCGCGTTTACTAGTAATTCAACCTTATGATAAAACTTCTATCGGTGATATTGAAAAAGCAATTTTAAAAGCAGATTTAGGCTTAAATCCTTCTAATGATGGAACTGTAATTCGTATTGCATTCCCTGCATTAACAGAAGAACGTCGTCGTGATCTTGTAAAAGTTGTGAAAAAATATGCTGAAGAAGCTAAAGTTGCTGTTCGTAACGTACGTCGTGACGGAAATGATGATCTTAAGAAGCTTGAAAAAGCTGGCGAGATTACAGAAGATGATTTAAGAGGATATACTGAAGATATCCAAAAAGAAACAGATAAATATATTGCAAAAGTTGACGAAATCGCAAAAAACAAAGAAAAAGAAATCATGGAAGTGTAATAGCGATAACTTCGCAATTATGACCCTCTTCTTAAGGGGGTCTTTTTACACTTTTAGGCATACGTCTGCTTGCTGGAGGGTATGAATGATGTTTAAAAACTTTCCTTTTTTTAAAGGTAAAAAGGACACATCGTTTGATCATCTCGTTGAAGAAGTGAAAAAAGGATATATCCCAGAACATATTGCCATCATTATGGATGGGAATGGAAGATGGGCAAAGAGGAGAGCAATGCCTCGTATTGCGGGACATCATGAAGGTATGCAAGTTGTAAAGAAAATTACAAAATTTGCAAGTAAACTTAATGTGAAAGTGTTAACTCTTTATGCTTTTTCAACTGAGAACTGGAAAAGACCGAAAAAGGAAGTTGATTATTTAATGAAGCTTCCAGAAGAATTTCTAGGTACATTTTTACCAGAATTGATTGAAGAAAACGTACAAGTCCGAGTAATAGGGCAAAAAGATCGTCTTCCTACGCATACACGCAGAGCGATGGAGAAAGCCATGGAAGATACGAAAGAGAATACGGGATTAATTCTTAATTTCGCGTTAAACTATGGAAGTCGAGATGAAATCGTTTCTGCTGTGCAACATATGATGAAAGATAATGAGGAAGGAAAAATTCGTTCTGAAGAGGTAAGTGAAGAAATGCTTTCCTCCTACTTAATGACGAGTTCTTTACCTGATCCAGAGTTGTTAATCCGAACAAGCGGAGAGCTACGTATTAGTAATTTCATGTTATGGCAAATTGCATATTCGGAGTTTTGGTTTACAGACGTATATTGGCCAGACTTCAAAGAAGAACATTTGCTAAATGCGATTACTGACTTTCAACATAGAGGGCGCAGATTCGGAGGCGTGTAGAAAGAGAGGGTTTGGTAGTGAAACAGAGAATTATTACTGGAGTGGTTGCTGCCGCGCTATTCATTCCCATCGTAATATACGGTGGCGTGCCTTTTACGGTTTTAGTGTATGCACTTGCTTCTATAGGTTTATATGAATTAATTCGTATGAATAAGCTTACGCTTATTTCAGTACCGACAGTTTTAGCTGCAGTATTATTGTGGATTCTTTTAATTCCAAGTAGTGCATCAGAACTGTTTACATGGATTGGATTAGGTAAATTGGAAATCACATTTGTGATTGTTTTATTACTTTTATCATATACAGTCCTTTCTAAGAATACATTTACTTTTGATAATGCTTCATTTTTACTGATGGCAACGACATATGTGGCAATGGGATTCTTATATTTAAATGAAACGAGAATATTAGGAATTAAATATGTATTTTGCGCATTATTTGTTATATGGGCTACTGATTCAGGCGCATATTTCGTAGGAAAAGCATTGGGCAAGAGAAAATTGTGGCCAGAAATCAGTCCAAATAAAACGATTGAAGGTTCATTAGGGGGCATCGTTTGTGGAATTATTGTGGCACTTGTTTACAACGTGTTCTTCCCAGTCGAATCGAATGTAGTAATTTTAATTGTGCTGACAATTATTATTTCTATTTTTGGACAAATTGGTGATTTAGTACAATCTGCTTTTAAACGTCATTATGGCGTAAAGGATTCAGGTACAATTTTACCTGGGCATGGTGGTATATTAGACCGAACAGATAGTTGGTTATTCGTTTTACCAATTCTCTACTTCTTATTACAATATAATTAATAAATGAACGAGGGGTTGGAGTCATGAAAAACATTAGTTTATTAGGTGCAAGCGGATCAATTGGTACACAAACTTTAGATGTATTACGCTCGCACCCAGACCAATTCCGTCTCGTTGCTTTTTCTGTAGGGAAAAATATTGACTACGCAGTAAAGGTAATTCAAGAATTTTCTCCGCAAATCGTCTCTGTGCAAAGAGAAGAAGATGTTTTAAAATTACAATCTGTTTCTGGTAATACAAAAATTGTATATGGTAGTGAAGGACTTTTAGAAGTAGCACTACATCCAGATGCGGAGATTGTAGTAAATGCTGTTGTAGGTAGCGTAGGGTTGTTACCAACACTTCGTGCAATTGAGGCGAAAAAAACAATTGGAATTGCAAATAAAGAAACGTTAGTAACTGCAGGACATCTTGTAATGGAAGCAGCACGAAAACATAATGTTTCGTTACTTCCAGTTGATAGTGAACATTCGGCTATTTTTCAATGCTTGAATGGTGAAAATGAAAAAAGAATTTCTCGTCTTATTATAACGGCTTCTGGTGGAAGTTTCCGCGATAAAACGAGGGATGAATTGCATCATGTGACCGTAGAAGATGCGCTTCGACATCCAAACTGGTCAATGGGTTCGAAAATTACAATTGATTCTGCTACAATGATGAATAAGGGACTAGAAGTAATTGAAGCACATTGGCTTTTTGGTATTCCTTATGAGCAAATCGATGTTGTTTTACATAAAGAAAGTATTATCCATTCTATGGTTGAATTTGAAGATCGTAGTGTAATGGCGCAGCTTGGTTCACCTGATATGCGAGTACCAATTCAATACGCACTTACATATCCGGATAGATTGCCTCTTTCAGACACAAAACAGTTAAACTTATGGGAAATAGGGACGTTGCATTTTGAGAAAATGGACCAAGAACGATTCCGTTGTTTACGTTTTGCGTATGAAGCTGGAAAAGCAGGTGGAAGTATGCCAGCTGTAATGAACGCAGCGAATGAAGTAGCTGTTGAAGCCTTTTTACAAAAGAGAATTGATTTCTTAACAGTGGAAGACCTCATTGAAAAAGCAATGAACCATCACAATGTCATTGCACGACCGAGCTTAGAGGAAATTTTGGAAATTGATGCGGCCACAAGACGGTTTGTGATGGAACAAATTTAGCAAAGGTGGTTATGGAATTGAATACAGCGATTGCCTTTATATTAATTTTCGGTGCACTCGTATTTTTCCATGAGCTAGGGCATCTATATTTCGCAAAAAGAGCAGGTATTTTATGCCGCGAGTTTGCGATTGGTTTTGGTCCGAAAATATTCTCATTTGAAAAGAATGAAACGGTGTATACGATTCGATTACTGCCCCTTGGTGGCTATGTAAGAATGGCTGGCGAGGATGCGGACACAGTTGAGTTAAAGCCTGGGAAAAAGGTTGGCCTTGTATTAAATGAAAAAGACGAAGTTGTGAAATTAGTTTTTGATGGATATGAAAAGTATCCAAATGTTCGTGTTATTGAAGTCGAACAAGCTGATTTGGAGCATAATTTAACAATTTCGGGCTATGAAGAGTACGAGGAAGAGCTTCAAACATTCCGAGTGAATGAAAAGGCTCGTATTATTACTGCGGGGGAAGAAATTCAAATTGCCCCGTATAATAGACAATTTGGCTCGAAAAAACTAGGGCAACGCGCTTTAACAATCTTTGCGGGTCCTGCAATGAACTTCATTTTAGCATTTGTTATTTTTGTGATTCTTGGATTTGTACAAGGGGTTCCTGTTGACAAACCAATGGTCGGAAAAGTGATGGATAACAGTGCAGCACAGCAAGCTGGATTGAAAGAGAATGATACAATTCAAGCTATTGATGGGAAAAACACAAGTACATGGAAAGATGTTGTTACTATTGTACGTGAAAACCCAAATAAAGAAATTACGTTACAAGTAAAGCGTGATAATGAACAGTTTAATGTGAAAGTAACGCCAACACTCGATAAAGAAGGTAAAGAAGAAGTTGGTAGAATTGGTGTCTACTCTCCTGTAGAGAAAACAGTGATGGGTTCTATTAAATCAGGTTTTGAACAAACGTACCAATGGACGAAACTAATTTTTGAGTCTCTTGTGAAATTAGTAACTGGTCAATTTTCTATTAATGAGTTGTCAGGTCCAGTAGGAATTTATAATCTAACAGATCAAGTTGTAGATTATGGGTTTACGCGTGTACTAAGTTTAGCTGCAGTTCTAAGCATTAATCTTGGTTTATTTAATTTATTACCAGTTCCTGCTTTAGATGGTGGCCGTTTATTCTTCTTCTTAATTGAAGCGTTACGAGGGAAACCAATTGATCGCCAAAAAGAAGGAATGGTTCACTTTATTGGTTTTGCATTATTAATGTTACTTATGTTAGTTGTAACTTGGAATGACATTCGTAAGTTTTTCTTGTAAAATAAAGTGAAACTTATAATGAAATAGAGCTCGTAGAATAAAATCCCTCACCTAACTCGAGGTGAGGGGTTTTACTGCGTGTAAGAGTAAAATGAAGAGGTGCAAATAAATGAAACAAAGTATGGTATTCAGTCCTACATTACGTGAAGTTCCAGCTGATGCTGAAATTAAGAGTCATCAGCTATTACTTCGTGCAGGTTTTATGCGTCAAAATGCTTCTGGTATTTATAGCTTTCTACCATTTGGATTAAAAGTATTACACAAAGTAGAACGTATCGTTCGAGAAGAAATGGAGCGCGCAGGAGCTGTAGAATTAGTAATGCCAGCTATGCAAGCTGCAGAATTATGGCAAGAATCAGGTCGTTGGTATTCTTACGGATCTGAATTAATGCGTATGAAAGATCGTAACGCTCGTGAATTCGCATTAGGAGCGACACATGAGGAAGTAATTACGGATCTTGTGCGTGATGAAGTGAAATCATATAAAAAATTACCGTTAACATTATACCAAATTCAAACAAAATTCCGTGATGAGCAAAGACCTCGTTTCGGCTTATTACGTGGAAGAGAGTTTCTAATGAAAGATGCCTACTCTTTCCATGCTACACAAGAGAGCTTAGATGAAGTATACGATCGCTTATATAAAGCATACTCTAACATTTTTACTCGCTGTGGCTTGAATTTCCGTGCAGTTATTGCTGATTCTGGAGCAATGGGCGGAAAAGATACACATGAATTTATGGTATTATCTGATGTTGGTGAAGATACAATTGCATACTCTGACACATCTGATTATGCAGCAAACATCGAAATGGCTCCTGTTGTAGCTACGTATACGAAGAGTGACGAAGCAGAAAAAGCACTTGAAAAAGTAGCAACACCAGACCAAAAAGCAATTGAAGAAGTATCTGCATTCTTAAACATTGCAGCTGACAAGTGCATTAAGTCTATGGTGTTTAAAGTAGATGAGAAATTAGTAGTTGTACTTGTTCGTGGTGATCACGAAGTAAACGATGTGAAAGTGAAAAATGTATATGGCGCTTCAGTTGTTGAGCTTGCTTCTCATGAAGAAGTAAAAGCATTATTAAATTGTGAAGTTGGTTCATTAGGACCGATTAATGTAACAGGTGATATCGAAATTATTGCTGATCACGCTGTAGCATCAATTGTTAACGGATGTTCAGGAGCGAATGAAGAAGGGTTCCATTATGTAAATGTAAATCCAGAACGTGACTTTAAAGTAAGTCAATATACAGATTTACGCTTTATTCAAGAAGGAGACCAATCTCCAGATGGAAACGGAACAATTCTTTTCGCACGCGGAATTGAAGTTGGTCATGTATTCAAATTAGGAACTCGTTATAGTGAAGCAATGAACGCAACATTCCTAGATGAAAATGGAAAAACACAACCACTTATTATGGGTTGTTACGGTATCGGTGTATCTCGTACAGTAGCAGCAATTGCAGAGCAATTTAACGATGAGAACGGCTTAGTTTGGCCAAAAGCGGTAGCACCGTTCCATGTGCATGTAATTCCAGTAAATATGAAATCTGATGCACAACGTGAAATGGGTGAAAATATCTACAACTCATTACAAGAACAAGGCTATGAAGTGTTATTAGACGATCGTGCAGAACGTGCAGGTGTTAAATTTGCAGATGCAGATTTATTCGGTCTTCCAGTTCGTGTTACAGTTGGTAAAAAAGCAGACGAAGGTATTGTAGAAGTGAAAGTACGTGCTACAGGTGAGTCTGAAGAAGTAAAAGTAGAAGAACTTCAAACATATATTGCAAATATTTTAAAATAAGAAGAGGTACCTCGTAATGGGGTACCTTCTCTTTCTTTGTAAACGTATTTTGTAAAAGAAGAGGTGAGAAATCTTTCTTTGTGGTACGTTTCAATTTATAATAGCAAATGGAAGGAGAGTGCTTATGTCTTTAACAAATGAACAACAAGAGCGATTTCAAATTTTGCTCCAGCAGTTGCAAATACCAAACGACCTTATAAATCAATATTTACAAGGCGGTGGTATTGAAAGGCTCGTTATTGATAAAGCGAATAAAAGTTGGCATTTTGATTTACAAGTGCCACGTATTTTGCCTACAGAATTATATGAATTGCTAGAAACAAAGCTTAAGCAATCATTTTCTCATATTGCAAGAACAACATTTGCATTAGAAACAGAGAATAAACAATTTACAGAAGAAGAAGTGAGGGCGTATTGGCCGCTTTGTACGGAACGAATTACATTTTCACCTATGTTCGCATACTTAAAGAAGCAGCTTCCACAGGTGAATGGAGTGAAGTTGTTAATAAATGTAAATAACGAGCTGGAGTCTACGGCTTTAAAGAAAAACGTTGCGAAACCAGTAGGGGATCAATACGAAGTTTTTGGATTCCCGCGTTTTCAGTTAGACACACATATACAGCAAAATACAGAAGAAATGCAAAAGTTTCGTGAACAAACGCAGCAAGAAGACCGTGAGCGTGTTATACAAGCTATGGAAGAAATGGCGAAGAAGCAAGCTGAAGAAAGCAGCGTTGTGTATGAAGGACCGATTACACTCGGGTATCTTATTAAGCCAGATGAAGAGATTACACCGATGCGAGAAATTCAAGATGAAGAAAGAAGAAAAACGGTTCAAGGATATGTCTTCCATGTAGAAACAAAAGAGCTTCGTAGTGGGCGTACGTTATTAACTTTAAAAATAACGGATTATACGGATTCTATTATGATCAAAATGTTCTCGCGTGACAAAGAAGATATTCCAATGCTGCAATCCTTGAAAAAAGGAATGTGGGTGAAAGCGCGTGGTTCTGTTCAAAACGATACATTCGTTCGAGATTTAGTAATGATTGCAAATGATATTAATGAAATAACAGGACCGTCTCGTAAAGATAAAGCACCAGAAGGCGAAAAACGAGTAGAGCTGCATCTCCATACTCCGATGAGTCAAATGGACGCTGTCACTCCAGTTTCTAAGCTTGTTGCTCAAGCTGGTAAATGGGGACATGAGGCTATTGCGGTTACAGATCATGCCGTGGCTCAGTCCTTCCCAGAGGCGTATTCTGCAGGGAAGAAGGCTGGTGTTAAAGTTATATATGGTGTAGAAGCAAATCTAGTTAATGATGGTGTACCGATAGCGTATAACGAAGCGCATCGTTTACTTGCAGAGGAAACGTATGTTGTTTTCGACGTTGAGACGACAGGTTTATCAGCTGTATACGATACAGTCATTGAGTTGGCTGCCGTAAAAGTAAAGGGTGGCGAAATTATTGATCGCTTTGAATCTTTCGCAAATCCACATCAACCATTATCAGCGACGATTATTGAATTGACAGGTATTACGGATGATATGTTAACTGATGCACCTGAAGTGGACGAAGTGTTTAAAAAGTTTGAGGAATGGATGGGCGACCATACACTTGTTGCCCATAACGCGAGCTTTGATATGGGCTTTATTAACGTAGGTTTTAAAAAGGCTGGACTAGAAAAAACGAATAATCCAGTTATTGATACGTTAGAACTTGCACGATTTTTATTCCCAGAAATGAAAAATCATCGATTAAATACGATGTGTAAAAAACTTGATATTGAATTAACACAACATCACCGTGCGATTTATGATACAGAAGCGACGGGATATTTACTTGTGAAAATGTTGAAAGACGTAATTGAAAAGGGATTTGAATATCACGATCAATTAAATGATAGCATGGGACAAGGGGATACGTATAAGCGTGGCCGTCCAAGTCATATGACGTTACTTGCCACATCAGATGTTGGATTGAAAAATTTATATAAACTTGTTTCATATTCTCACCTTAATTACTTTTACCGTGTACCACGTGTGCCGAGATCACTATTAAAAAAATATCGTGAAGGGATTTTAGTAGGAACGGCTTGTGATAAAGGTGAAGTGTTCGAGGCAATGATGCAAAAGGCACCTGAAGAGGTAGAAGAAATTGCCCAGTTCTATGATTACATTGAAGTAATGCCTCCAGAGGTGTTGCGTCATTTAGTAGAACGTGAGCTTGTTCGAGACGAAGGTCAATTAAAAACAATTATTTCTAACTTAGTAAAACTAGGTGAGACGTTAGATAAACCAGTTGTTGCTACAGGAAACGTGCATTATTTAGACCCTGAGGATGCGATGTATCGTAAAATTTTAGTCAGTTCGCAGGGCGGAGCCAATCCGTTAAATCGACATTCATTACCGCCAGTACATTTCCGTACAACTGATGAGATGTTAGAATGTTTTTCATTCTTAGGTGAAGACAAAGCGAAAGAAGTTGTTGTAACAAATACACAAAAGATTGCGTCATTAATTGGTGATGTGCATCCAGTAAAAGACGATCTATACACACCGAAAATTGAAGGTGCTGATGATGAAACGCGTGATATGAGTTATAAAATGGCGCGTAGCATTTATGGTGAAGAGCTACCGGAAATTGTAGAAGCACGTTTAGAAAAAGAATTAAAAAGTATTATTGGGCATGGATTCGCTGTAATTTATTTAATTTCACATAAGCTTGTGAAAAAATCGTTAGTAGACGGATATCTAGTAGGTTCGCGTGGATCGGTAGGGTCATCATTTGTTGCAACGATGATGGAAATTACAGAAGTAAACCCATTACCACCACACTATGTATGTCCGAAGTGTAAGCAATCAGAATTCTTTAATGATGGTTCTGTAGGTTCTGGTTTTGACTTACCAGATAAAGAATGTCCTGCTTGTAATATTCCATATGTAAAAGATGGACATGACATTCCTTTCGAAACGTTCCTTGGATTTAAAGGAGATAAGGTGCCCGATATCGATTTGAACTTCTCTGGGGAATACCAACCACGTGCCCATAACTATACGAAAGTACTGTTCGGTGAAGACTATGTATATCGTGCAGGAACGATTGGTACAGTTGCGGAAAAAACTGCTTACGGATATGTAAAAGGTTATGCAAATGATCATAACTTAACGATTCGAAATGCAGAGATTGATCGCTTAGTAGCAGGGTGTACCGGTGTAAAACGTACAACAGGACAGCATCCAGGCGGTATTATCGTTGTGCCAGATTACATGGATATCTTTGATTTCTCACCAATACAGTACCCAGCTGATTCAATTGGTGCTGAATGGAGAACAACGCATTTTGATTTCCACTCGATTCATGATAATTTATTAAAACTTGATATACTAGGACACGATGATCCGACCGTTATTCGTATGTTACAAGATTTAAGTGGTATTGATCCGAAAACAATCCCAACGGATGATCCAGAAGTAATGAAAATTTTCTCTGGTCCAGAATCGTTAGGGGTAACGGAAGAGCAAATTAACTGTAAAACAGGTACACTTGGTATACCAGAGTTTGGTACAAAATTCGTAAGACAGATGTTAGAAGAGACAAAACCGACGACATTCTCAGAGTTAGTCCAAATTTCTGGACTATCACATGGTACTGACGTATGGCTTGGTAATGCAAACGAGTTAATTTATAACGGTACATGTACGCTGAGCGAAGTTATCGGTTGTCGTGATGACATCATGGTATATTTAATCTATCAAGGTCTAGATCCATCATTAGCCTTCAAAATCATGGAGTCGGTTCGTAAAGGTAAAGGTGTACCGGAAGAATGGGAAGAAGACATGAAAAATAATAATGTACCAGGTTGGTATATTGATTCATGTAAGAAGATTAAATACATGTTCCCTAAAGCCCATGCGGCTGCTTACGTACTTATGGCTGTACGTATCGCATACTTTAAAGTACATTTTGCACTGTTATTCTATGCCGCATATTTTACAGTTCGTGCAGATGATTTTGATGTAGAGGCAATGGCGAAAGGTTCAGCATCTATACGTGCAAGAATTGATGAAATTGCTCAAAAGGGACTCGATGCTGCGCCGAAAGAGAAGAGTTTATTAACAGTACTAGAAATGACACTTGAAATGTGTGAGCGTGGATACTCATTCCAAAAGGTGGATTTATACCGCTCACATGCAACAGAATTTATTATTGATGGAGACACATTAATTCCTCCATTTAATGCGGTACCTGGTCTTGGTACAAACGCAGCTTTAAGTATTGTGGAAGCACGTAAAAATGGAGACTTCTTATCAAAAGAGGACTTGCAGCAGCGTAGTAAGGTTTCGAAAACAATTATTGAGTATTTAGATAGTCAAGGTTGTTTAGGAGATTTACCGGATCAAAACCAGTTATCACTGTTCTAGTAGGTAGGAAAAGTCTTTGCAAATCAACATTTCCTATGATATACTATTAACCGAGATAACCATGTCATGTATATTGTGTAAAGAAAAGAGTGGGGAAACCCACTCTTTCGTGTTACTATCTATGTTTTCTCTACGTAGATAGGTAAAAGATTTCTGTCGTATATACATATTTTGTTACAAGTTTTACTTCTTAAATTTGGTAATACTAAGACAGATAATCCCTGCTGAACAGCAGGGGCTTTTGTTAGCTAACGAGAAAGAATAAGATAGACCGTTTTTAAAGTGGCGGGGTCTTCTTCTTTTAAATGGTACATGACGGCAGGAAGGAGGCTGTTTATGGATAAGAAAGTCACAGAAGTTGTAGAAGCATTTGCGCAGCCGATCGTTGAAGAGTTAAATCTTGAACTTGTAGATGTAGAGTATGTGAAAGAAGGACAAGACTGGTTCTTACGCGTATTCATCGATTCTGAAAAGGGAGTCGACATTGAAGAATGCGGTGCGGTAAGTGAACGTTTAAGCGAAGCTTTAGATAAAGAGGATCCAATTCCTCATCTTTACTTTTTGGATGTATCATCTCCTGGAGCGGAACGCCCATTAAAGAAAGAAAAAGACTTCCAGCAAGCGGTAGGAAAACAAGTGGCAATTAAAACATATGAGCCGATTGATGGTGAAAAGATGTTTGAAGGAAAACTGCTTTCTTACGATGGTACAACAATAACATTATTATTAACAATTAAAACACGTAAAAAAGAAATCCAAATTTCGATGGATAAAGTCGCAAATGCGCGACTTGCTGTTACGTTTTAGTTAGAAGGGGGATCTTCATGAGCACTGAGTTATTAGATGCTTTGCTCGTATTAGAATCTGAAAAAGGCATTAGCAAAGACATTATTATTGATGCGATTGAAGCAGCTTTAATCTCTGCTTATAAGCGCAATTTTAATCAAGCACAAAACGTTCGTGTGAGCTTTAACCCAGAAGTGGGAACAATTCAAGTTTTAGCACGTAAAGACGTAGTAGACAATGTGTTTGATCCACGTCTTGAAATTTCTGTAGAGGAAGCAAGACAAATTAATCCAAACTACCAAGATGGTGACGTACTAGAAATTGAAGTAACACCAAAAGACTTTGGTCGTATTGCAGCACAAACTGCAAAACAAGTTGTCACACAACGAGTGCGTGAAGCAGAGCGCGGTGTTATTTACTCTGAGTTTAGTGACCGTGAAGAAGATATTATGGTAGGTATTGTACAACGTCAAGATGCTCGTTTCATCTATGTAAGCTTAGGAAAAGTAGAAGCTTTATTACCTGTAAGTGAGCAAATGCCTAATGAGCAATACAAACCACATGATCGTATTCGCGTATTCATTACGAAAGTAGAAAAAACGACAAAAGGACCACAAATTTACGTATCACGTACACATCCTGGTCTTTTAAAACGTTTATTCGAAATGGAAGTTCCTGAAATCTATGATGGAACTGTAGAAATTCGTTCTGTAGCACGTGAAGCTGGCGATCGCTCTAAGATCTCTGTATATGCAGAGAACACTGATGTTGATCCAGTTGGTTCTTGTGTAGGACCAAAAGGGCAACGTGTACAACGCATTGTAGACGAATTAAAAGGTGAAAAAATTGACATCGTCCGCTGGTCAAATGATCCAGTTGAATATGTTGCAAATGCATTAAGCCCATCACAAGTTGTTAAAGTACTTGTAGATGAAGAAGAAAAAGCGACAACAGTAGTTGTTCCAGACCACCAGTTATCATTAGCTATCGGTAAGCGTGGACAAAATGCACGTCTTGCAGCTAAATTAACAGGCTGGAAAATTGATATTAAGAGTGAGTCTGATGCGAAACAACTTGGTATTGTAACAGAAGAAGATAGCGTAATCGCATTTGGATTCGATTCAGTGGAAGACGAAATCGAATAGAGGTGATGAGTATGAGCAATCGAAAAGTTCCGTTACGAAAATGTGTTGCAACGCAAGAAATGAAATCAAAACGAGAGCTCGTTCGCATTGTTCGTTCCAAAGAGGGAGAAGTGTCCATTGATTTAACTGGGAAAAAATCAGGACGAGGTGCTTACTTGTCGAAGGACAAGGAGAGCATTCTTCAAGCTCAAAAGAAAAATGTTTTGGAACATCATCTAAAAGCGAAAATCGACGGTTCTTTATATGAAGAGCTTCTTGAGCTTGTTGAGAAGGAGTCGAAATAAGTGTCCGATTGGAAATCGTTTTTAGGACTAGCAAACCGGGCTCGGAAAATTATTTCGGGTGAAGAACTCGTTTTAAAAGAAGTACGAAGTGGCAAAGCAAAACTTGTATTGCTATCTGAAGATGCGTCAGTAAATACTACAAAACGCATCACAGATAAAACTACGTACTACAACGTACCAATGAGAAAGGTCGAAAATCGACAACAATTAGGGCATGCGATTGGGAGAGATGAGCGAGTCGTTGTAGCTGTGTTAGATGTAGGCTTTGCGAAAAAGCTGCGTAGCATGCTCGATACAAATTACCGGGGGTGAAGGTATGAGTAAAATTCGAGTGCATGAATATGCAAAAAAACATAATATCTCAAGTAAAGATCTTATGACAAAACTAAAAGAAATGAATATCGAGGTTTCGAATCATATGACAATGTTAGACGATGAAGTAGTAAATAAATTAGATAATGAATATCAAACTGAAAAACCTTCTGTTGCAGATGAGTTTGAAGTAGAAGAAAAAGTTGTTCGCAGTAAAAAGAACAGCAATAAGAAAAAGAAAAAAGGCAAAGGAAACGAAGACAAACGTCAAGAGAACTTTGCTGGTAGACAACAAACTCAAATTGTAGAAACACCAGATAAAATTACTTTCTCTGGAAGCCTTACAGTAGGAGATCTTGCTAAAAAATTAAGCAAAGAGCCATCTGAAATTATTAAGAAGCTCTTCATGCTTGGAATTATGGCAACAATTAACCAAGACTTGGATAAAGATACAATTGAGTTAATTGCTAACGACTACGGTATTGAAGTAGAAGAAGAAGTAATTGTAAGCGAGACTGAGTTTGAAACATTCATTGATGAGCAAGATGATGAAGAGAACTTAAAAGAACGTCCAGCTGTAGTTACAATCATGGGACACGTTGACCATGGTAAAACAACATTACTGGATTCTATTCGTAACTCAAAAGTAACTGCAGGCGAAGCGGGTGGAATTACTCAGCATATCGGTGCATATCAAGTTGAAGTAAACGATAAGAAGATTACATTCTTAGATACACCTGGTCACGCAGCATTTACAACGATGCGTGCTCGTGGGGCACAAGTAACGGATATTACAATCCTTGTTGTTGCAGCGGATGACGGTGTTATGCCACAAACGGTTGAAGCAATTAACCATGCGAAGGCAGCAGGAGTACCAATTATTGTTGCTGTGAATAAAATGGATAAACCAGCTGCAAACCCTGATCGCGTAATGCAAGAACTAACTGAATATGAATTAGTTCCAGAAGCTTGGGGCGGAGATACTATTTTCGTACCAATTTCTGCAATTCAAGGCGAAGGCATTGACAACTTACTAGAAATGATCCTTCTTGTAAGTGAAGTAGAAGAATATAAAGCAAATCCAAACCGCTATGCAACTGGTACAGTAATCGAAGCACAGCTTGATAAAGGTAAAGGAACTATCGCGACATTACTTGTTCAAAATGGTACGCTTCGAGTTGGAGATCCAATCGTTGTTGGAACTTCATTCGGACGTGTTCGTGCAATGGTAAGTGATATTGGTCGTCGTGTAAAAGTTGCTGGTCCATCAACTCCTGTTGAAATTACTGGTTTAAACGAAGTACCACAGGCTGGAGATCGTTTCATGGCATTTGCTGATGAGAAGAAAGCTCGTCAAATTGGTGAATCACGTGCACAAGAAGCGTTAGTTGCACAACGTGGTGAGAAATCTAAATTAAGCCTTGAAGATTTATTCCAACAAATCCAAGAGGGCGATGTAAAAGAAATTAACTTAATCGTAAAAGCAGACGTACAAGGTTCTGTTGAAGCGATGGCAGCATCACTTCGTAAAATTGATGTTGAAGGCGTAAAAGTTAAAATCATTCACACTGGTGTAGGTGCGATTACAGAATCTGATATCATTTTAGCTTCTGCATCTAATGCAATTGTAATTGGATTTAACGTACGTCCAGATGTGAACGCGAAGCGTACAGCTGAATTAGAGAACGTTGATATTCGTTTACACCGTATTATTTATAAAGTAATCGAAGAGATTGAAGCAGCTATGCAAGGTATGCTTGATCCAGAATTCGAAGAAAAAGTAATCGGTCAAGCAGAAGTTCGTCAAACGTTTAAAGTAACAAAAGTTGGAACAATCGCAGGTTGTTACGTAACAGACGGTAAAATTACGCGTGATAGTGGCGTACGTATTATCCGTGACGGCGTAGTAATTTTCGAAGGACAACTTGATACGTTAAAACGTTTCAAAGACGACGTAAAAGAAGTTGCACAAAACTATGAGTGTGGTATTACAATTGAGAGATATAATGATCTTAAAGAAGGGGACATCATTGAAGCGTACATTATGGAAGAAGTGAAGCGATGATTATCGCTTCACTCTCATTCGAGTGTATGATTTACGATGTGCATTCTTTAAAAGAGAAACGTGCAATTTTACAACGTGTGTTAACTCGTGTAAAACAGCGCTATAATGTAGCTGTTTCTGAAGTTGGGCACCAAGATGTATGGCAACGTACAGAAATTGCAGTTGTTTCCGTATCCTCAAATCGTGTTATCTGTGAGAAAGAAATGAATCGTGTACTTGAGTACATTGATTCATTTCCTGAAATTGAACGTACAATAACACATTTGGAATGGTATTGAATGAGGTGAAGAGTTATGAAATTACGTGCGAACCGTGTGGGCGAGCAAATGAAAAAAGAATTAGGCGACATTATCAGTCGTAAAATTAAAGACCCACGTATTGGATTTGTTACAGTAACTGATGTACAAGTGAGTGGTGATTTACAAATTGCTAAAGTATATATTTCTGTTTTAGGTGATGAAGAACAGAAAGAAAATACTTTAAAAGGTTTAGCGAAGGCAAAAGGCTTTATTCGTTCAGAAATTGGCCAACGTATTCGTCTTCGTAAAACACCAGAAATTACCTTTGAGTTTGATGAGTCTATCGGATATGGTCATCGAATTGATACACTTTTACATGAAATTAATAAAGACGGTAAACGTGAAGAATAATGGATAGACATTTGTCTATCCATTTTTTCAATGCAAAATAAGTTTTGGATATTTACTACGAGAGAATTATGATGAGGTGAACATATATGGAAGGTGTAGTATTATTACATAAGCCAAAAGGCATGACATCACATGATTGTGTATTTAAATTAAGAAAGATATTGCGAGAAAAGAGAATTGGTCATACGGGAACATTAGACCCTGATGTAACAGGAGTATTACCAATTTGCGTTGGAAGAGCAACGAAAATTGCACAATTTTTAACAAGTGAAACGAAAACATATGAAGGTGAAGTAACATTAGGGTTTTCAACGACAACTGAAGATGCTTCTGGTGAGGTTGTTGAAACGAAAAATGTAGATCGTACTATTACTCGTAAGGAAGTAGAGAAAGTCCTTGCGGAATTAACAGGCACGATTGAACAAATGCCACCAATGTTCTCGGCTGTAAAAGTAAACGGGAAAAAATTATACGAATATGCCAGAGCAGGGCAAGAGGTGGAACGTCCAGTTCGTACAATTACAATTCATGAATTCATATTACTTGATGATCGTGAAGTTTTTGAAGGAGAAAATATTTCATTCCGTTTCCGTGTAACGTGTAGTAAAGGAACATATGTAAGAACGTTAGCTGTAATGATCGGGGAAAAACTTGGTTTCCCATCACATATGTCGCACCTTATAAGAACGGCATCTGGTGAATTTTTATTAGAAGATTGCATATCATTTGAAGAAATTGAAGAAAACGTGCAAAATGGAACAGTAGAGTCTATCTTCATTTCAATTGATGAAGCATTAAGTAAGTTTCCAAAAATGGTTGTAGATGAAAAGCAAGCAGAGAAAATAAAGAATGGTATGTTCTTAAAAAATGAATTAGAAATAACAGCACCATTTATTACAGTGTTTGATAAAAATGATCGTTGCTTAGCAATTTATGAACATCATCCGAAACATCCTGGTATGTTAAAGCCGATGAAAGTACTTGTGAATAATCAAGAACTAAAGCTATAATGAATTATTGGAAGGATTATTACAGAAAAAGGTGAATTCAAGCGTGAAACTTATTCATTTAACTCATCCACATGAACAAAATAAATTAGAATTACCACCTACTGTAATGGCATTAGGATTTTTTGATGGCATTCATTTAGGACATCAATGTGTAATTCGAACTGCGAAAAAAATAGCGGACGACCGAGGATATAAAAGTGCAGTTATGACATTTCATCCTCATCCATCTGTTGTTTTAGGAAAAAAGGATGCGCATGTGGAGTATATTACACCGATGCGCGATAAAGAAAAAATAGTCGAAAGCTTAGGAATCGATATATTATATGTAATTAAATTTGATGAATCATTTGCAGGGTTATTACCGCAACAATTTGTAGATGATTATATTATTGGTTTAAATGTAAAGCATGTAGTAGCAGGGTTTGATTATTCATATGGACGTTTAGGAAAAGGAAAGATGGAGACTTTACCATTTCATGCAAGAGGGGAGTTTACACAGACTGTGATTGAAAAAGTTGAATTTCAAGAAGAGAAAGTAAGTTCTACAGCATTACGAAAGTTAATTCGAAATGGCGAAATGGAGCAAATTCCATCTATTTTAGGTAGAGCCTATACTGTAGCGGGAACAGTTATACATGGCGACAAACGTGGACGTCAAATTGGTTTTCCAACAGCTAATGTAGGTTTAAGTGATGAGTATTTATTGCCACCTGTAGGTGTTTATGCAGTGAGATTAAAAGTTCACGGTGAATGGTACGATGGTGTATGTAATATTGGATATAAACCGACTTTTAAAGAAGATGAGCGTCAATTATCAATTGAAGTGCATTTATTTGAATTTAACAAAGATATATACGATCAAAATGTTACAGTAGAGTGGCATATGCGTATAAGAGCAGAAAAGAAATTCAACGGTATCGATGAGTTAGTTGAACAAATCGCAAAAGATAAGAAAACAGCCCAAGAATATTTTGTGAGCGAAAAGAATATACTTGCTTTTTCAAATGAAAAGTAGTATTCTATGTTATGTACTTTATGACAACCATTGCTTGGCATTGCGACTCACCGACGCTTGCTAGGTAATTGGGGGTTTAATTAATAGGAGGTGAAATAGGATGGCTTTAACACAAGAGCATAAAAATGAAATCATTGCACAATTTAGAACTCATGAGACTGATACTGGTTCTCCAGAGGTTCAAATTGCTGTCCTAACGGAGCAAATTAACACTCTAAACGAGCACTTACGTACTCACAAGAAAGATCATCATTCACGTCGTGGTCTATTAAAGATGGTTGGTAAACGTCGTAACTTACTAACTTACCTTCGTAATAGCGATATCACACGTTACCGTGAATTAATCACAAAGCTTGGCTTACGTCGATAGTCAAAGAAGCGGGAATATTCCCGCTTTTTTGTTAGGTAAAAATATATCTTCTACGCTTTATAGCTTACTTAATTTTAGGCAATACTAGAGGTAGAATATTGTGATATACTATCCATTTACATAGAAGAATTGAATACTTTAAATTGAGAGGGGTACTTAAATGAGTCAAGAAAAGCAAGTCTTCTCGATAGATTTAGCTGGTCGCCAGCTAACAGTTGAAACTGGTCAGCTTGCAAAACAAGCGAACGGAGCAGTATTAGTAAGATATGGCGATACAGCGGTTCTATCTACAGCAACTGCATCAAAAGAAGCAAAAAATGTAGATTTCTTCCCACTTACAGTAAACTATGAAGAGCGTTTATATGCAGTCGGAAAAATTCCTGGCGGTTTCATTAAACGTGAAGGTCGTCCAAGTGAAAAAGCAATTTTGGCAAGTCGTTTAATCGACCGTCCAATCCGTCCACTTTTCGCAGATGGTTTCCGTAACGAAGTACAAGTTGTCAGCATCGTAATGAGTGTTGATCAAGATTGTTCTTCTGAAATGGCAGCTATGCTTGGTTCTTCATTAGCGTTATCGATTTCAGATATTCCATTTGAAGGTCCAATCGCGGGTGCAACAGTTGGTCGTATTAACGGCGAATTCGTTATCAACCCAACAGTAGAACAGCAAGAACAAAGTGATATTCACCTTGTTGTAGCTGGTACGAAAGATGCAATTAACATGGTTGAAGCAGGAGCAGATCAAGTGCCTGAGGAAACAATGTTAGAAGCAATTATGTTTGGTCATGACGAAATTAAACGTCTAATTGCATTCCAAGAAGAGATTGTACAAGCTGTAGGTAAAGAGAAATCAGAAGTGAAACTTTATGAAGTTGACGCTGATCTTAACCAAGCTGTACGTGAAATGGCTGAAGAAGATATGCATTCAGCAATTCAAGTACATGAGAAACATGCACGTGAAGATGCAATTAACGAAGTGAAAAAGCGTGTTATTGAGCATTACGAAGCGCAGGAAGCTGACGCTGATACATTAGGACAAGTAAATGAGATTTTATATAAAATTGTAAAAGAAGAAGTACGTCGTCTTATTACAGTTGAAAAAATCCGCCCAGATGGCCGTAAAGGTGACGAAATCCGTCCATTAGCATCAGAGGTTGGCATTTTATCTCGTACACACGGTTCTGGTTTGTTCACTCGTGGACAAACACAAGCATTAAGTATTTGTACATTAGGTGCATTAGGCGATGTGCAAATTTTAGATGGTCTTGGTGTAGAAGAATCAAAACGCTTTATGCACCATTACAATTTCCCATCATTTAGTGTTGGTGAAACTAGACCAATGCGTGGACCAGGTCGTCGTGAAATCGGTCACGGTGCACTAGGAGAACGCGCACTTGAGCCTGTAATTCCATCTGAAAAAGATTTCCCATACACAGTACGTCTTGTATCTGAAGTTTTAGAATCAAATGGTTCTACTTCACAAGCAAGTATTTGTGGTAGTACTTTAGCAATGATGGATGCTGGTGTTCCACTTAAAGCTCCAGTTGCAGGTATTGCAATGGGTCTAGTTAAAACTGGTGAGCATTACACAATTTTATCTGATATTCAAGGTATGGAAGATCATTTAGGTGATATGGACTTTAAAGTAGCAGGTACAGCACAAGGTGTAACTGCACTACAAATGGACATTAAAATCGATGGTCTATCTCGTGAAATTTTAGAAGAGGCATTACAACAAGCGAAAGTTGGTCGTGTGCACATTCTAAATCATATGTTATCTGTTATTCCAGAGCCACGCACTGAATTATCAGCGTACGCTCCAAAGATTATTACAATGACAATTAATCCAGATAAAATCCGTGACGTTATCGGACCGAGCGGTAAACAAATCAATAAAATTATTGAAGAAACTGGCGTTAAAATTGACATCGAGCAAGATGGCACAGTATTCATTTCTTCAATAAACCAAGAAATGAACGACAAAGCTAAGAAAATTATAGAAGATATCGTTCGCGAAGTACAAGTAGGTGAAATCTACGAAGGAAAAGTGAAACGTGTTGAGAAATTCGGTGCTTTCGTTGAATTATTCAGCGGTAAAGATGGATTAGTTCACATTTCTGAACTTGCACTTGAGCGTGTAGGTAAAGTAGAAGACGTTGTAAAAATCGGTGACGTAATTACGGTTAAAGTTATCGAGATTGACAAGCAAGGTCGTGTTAATCTATCTAGAAAAGTATTGCTAAAAGAAGAGCAAGAAAAAGAAGCTGCTAAAGAAGAAAACAAACAAGAGCAGCAATAAGCGAAAGCCAGTTTAACTGGCTTTTTTTGTTATGTAAAAATATGATTTATATATATTTTTATGTCAGTATAGGTATAGTTTTCATTATAACGCTCAAATTAACAAAGATAAGAAGAAAAATGTTTTTTTATATAGTTAATTTGGGAGGGTTTATATGAAAGTTCGTATATTGGCATACATATGTATATTTTCTTTATATGTCAGTTTAGGCTCTTATTCTGTTTTTGCACAGGATAACTTATATGAAGAAATTCAAAAGCATGCAAAACAATATGAGATTGCACCTCAAAATGCGATGATTGATAAGATATGGAAAGCAACACCAGGATATAATGGAAGACAAGTTGATATGGAAGCATCCTATAACAATATGAAGAAGCTAAAGGAATTTGATCAAAAACACCTTGAATTTAAGGAAGTATCACCGAGTGTCCACTTAGAAGATTTATCACCTGCTCCAATTTATAGGGGGCATCCGAATAAAAAGATGGTGGGATTAACAATAAATGTGGCATGGGGAAACGAGTATTTGCCTCGTATATTAGAAATATTGAAAAAGCATGATGTGAAGGCGACTTTCTTTTTAGAAGGACGTTGGGTGAAAGAAAATTTACGATTTGCAAAAATGATTGTCGATGCAAATCAAGAAGTCGGAAATCATTCTTATACGCACCCTAATATGAAAACGCTATCGTCTGATGAAATACGAGAGCAGTTACAAAAAACAAATCGAATGATTGAAGCTGCTACGAATCAAAAGGTGAGATGGTTTGCCCCGCCGAGTGGAAGTTTTCGGGATGAAGTCGTGAAAATCGCTGATGATTTCCAAATGGGAACGATTATGTGGACTGTCGATACAATCGATTGGAAGCGACCTGAGCCAGATGTACTATTGCAGAGAGTAATGAGAAAAATACACCCAGGTGCTATCGTATTAATGCATCCTACTTCGTCAACGGCAGAAGCATTAGATACAATGATTAAAAAATTGAAGGAACAAGGATATAAAGTAGGGAATATAACAGAATTACTGGATGAAAAACGTGTGGATTAAATACATTTGCATGACATTCATCCTTAAACTTGTTATCATTAAATAATAGCACTTATTTAGAGAAACTGGCAGTAGGAGGAAAGTTTTTGATTAAAAAATATACTTGTAAAAATGGTGTAAGAATAGTTATGGAGAATATACCAACTGTAAGATCGGTTGCGATTGGTATTTGGATCCATGCGGGATCAAGAAATGAAAATGAAAAAAATAACGGGATTTCTCACTTTTTAGAGCATATGTTCTTTAAAGGGACAGAAACACGTAGTGCACGCGAAATTGCAGAATCATTTGATAGTATTGGTGGGCAAGTGAATGCTTTTACTTCAAAAGAGTACACTTGTTACTATGCAAAAGTGCTAGATGAACATGCTAAATATGCTTTAGATGTATTAGCTGACATGTTCTTTAATTCAACATTTGATGAAGAAGAATTGAAAAAAGAGAAGAATGTCGTATGTGAAGAAATTAAAATGTACGAAGATGCTCCAGACGATATTGTGCATGATATGTTAACGAAAGCAACATATGAAACGCATCCGCTTGGATATCCTATTTTAGGAACAGAAGAAACACTTGATACGTTTACAGGTGATACGCTACGCCAATATATTAAGGATCATTATACACCTGAAAATGTAGTTGTTTCAGTTGCAGGAAATATTGATGAAGCCTTCTTACAAACGGTAGAGCAATATTTCGGTAGTTATGAAGGAACAACAAACCGTGAACAAGTACATAGTCCAATTTTCCATTTTAACAAAGTAGCACGTAAAAAGGAAACAGAACAAGCTCATTTATGTTTAGGATATAAAGGCTTACAAATGGGACACGAAGATATTTATAACTTAATTGTATTAAATAACGTTTTAGGCGGTAGTATGAGTAGCCGTTTATTCCAAGAAGTACGTGAGCAACGTGGGTTAGCTTACTCAGTATTTTCTTACCATTCTTCTTATGAAGATACAGGTATGTTAACACTGTATGGTGGAACAGGTAGTCAACAATTAGATACACTGTATGAAACAATGCAAGAAACATTAGAAACATTGAAAAATACAGGTATTACAGAAAAAGAGCTTATTAATAGTAAAGAGCAATTAAAAGGAAACTTAATGTTAAGTTTAGAAAGTACGAATAGTCGTATGAGCCGTAATGGTAAAAATGAATTGCTACTTCGTAAGCATCGTTCACTTGATGAGATTATCGAAAGTGTAAACACTGTAACAAAAGAAAATGTAGATGGGTTAATTCGTAACATGTTTACAGATGAATTCTCTGCAGCATTAATTAGTCCAGATGGAAAACTTCCAAAAGGAATAAAACTATAATCAACTTTTACGATGTATCTGAAAATAACCTTCTCTCTTTTTAAATGAGAGAAGGTTATTTTTTTTATACATATAGAATAGGTACTAATTATAGACAATGCAAATGAAAAATTTAGTAGGGGAGTGGAGTGAGTATGCGATTAAGTGAATTAAGCGGTAAAGAGGTTGTAGATATAGAAAAAGCGGAAAAAATGGGAGCCTTAGGTTATATGGATTTAGAGATTAATGAGAAAGACGGACAAATACAAACACTTATAATACCTGTAGGGAAGTGGGGAGGTTTTAAAAAGGAACCACAAGAAGTAAGAGTGGCATGGAGTCAAATAAAGAAAGTCGGACACGATATGCTTCTTTGTGATAGTATAGATCGTTCAAATTCGGAGTGAAGGATGGCCATTTTGGTCATCTTTTTTTGTATCTACATAGAAACCTGATAAATCATATGTGCATTTGGATTTTCAATCACCATAAACTCGTACATTACATATGATGTGGAGGAAAAAGAAAAAGTAGGCACTTTTCTTATAAATGACAGAAAAAGAAGGTGAATTAGGGAATGTTGACTGAGATGCATATTGCTGTCATAGGAGGAGATGCAAGGCAGCTAGAAGTAATTCGTAAGCTAGTTGAATTGGATGCGAAACTTTCTTTGATAGGTTTTGATCAGTTAGATCATGGTTTCACAGGGGCAGCAAAAGAAAGTATACAAAATTTAGATTTCACTTCTGTAGACGCAATTATTTTGCCGGTTGCCGGTACAAATGCCAAAGGAGAAGTAGATACTATTTTTTCAAATGAAAAAGTTTCAATAGCGAAAGAACAAATTGAAAATACACCAGAACACTTTACTATATATTCAGGTATTGGTACACCTTACTTGGAAAATCTCGTATCTACTACGAATCGAAAACTTGTTAAATTATTTGATCGTGATGATGTAGCAATATACAATTCTATTCCAACGGTAGAAGGTACATTAATGATGGTAATTCAACATACCGACTATACAATTCATGGGTCCAATGTAATGGTTCTAGGATTTGGGAGAACAGGAATGAGTGTTGCGAGAGCATTTCAATCATTAGGAGCCCATGTCAAAGTTGGAGCAAGACGATCTGAACATATTGCACGTATTACAGAAATGATGTTTTCTCCTTTTCATATGCAAGACATAGAGAAAGAAGTAGGAAATATCGATATTGTAATTAATACGATTCCGCATCTCGTTGTAACAGCGAATGTTATTGCAAAAATGCCAGCTCATACGTTAGTGATTGATTTAGCTTCTAAACCAGGCGGTACTGACTTTAGATATGCGGAAAAAAGAGGAGTCAAAGCATTGCTAGCACCTGGATTACCAGGTATTGTTGCCCCAAAAACGGCTGGGCAAATTTTAGCAAATGTTCTTTCTCAGTTATTAGCAGCAGATGCAATTGCAAAGGAGGAGGAAAAGAAATGAGTTTGAAGGGGAAACGAATTGGTTTCGGATTTACAGGTTCACATTGTACGTACGAAGAAGTAATGCCTCATTTAGAAAAATTAATTGCTGAGGGAGCAGAAGTACGTCCTGTTGTTTCTTACACTGTTCAATCAACAAATACTAGATTTGGAGAAGGAGCAGAGTGGATTAAGAAGATTGAAGAAATAACAGGTTTTAAAGCAATTAATTCAATCGTTGGTGCAGAACCACTAGGACCTAAAATTCCACTAGATTGTATGGTAATTGCACCACTAACAGGGAATTCTATGAGTAAATTTGCAAATGCAATGACAGACTCTCCAGTATTAATGGCAGCGAAAGCGACGTTAAGAAATGGCAAGCCTGTCGTATTGGCTGTTTCGACGAATGATGCTCTAGGGCTTAATGGAGTAAATCTCATGCGCCTAATGGCAACAAAAAACATCTACTTCGTCCCATTCGGCCAAGATGCACCAGAGAAAAAACCGAACTCAATGGTAGCTCGCATGGAGCTGCTGGAAGATACAGTGTTAGAAGCGCTGCAAGGGAAGCAATTGCAACCGGTGGTCGTAGAAAAATTCAGATATATGAATTAAAAAACGAAAAAAAACGGACAATTTTTGATGAAACCATCATTCTTACTGTAGAATATGATAAAATTAACGTTATTAAGATCAGAAGGGGTATTGTATACTCCTTCTGATTCTAAGTTATAGAAGGATTGGTATCTAGAAAGGGGCATAGTGATGGAAAAGCAAAAAACTTTTCATGTCGCTGTAGTTGGAGCAACCGGCGCAGTTGGTGAACAAATGTTAAATACTTTAGAGAAACGAGAATTTCCAATCGGGAAATTAACGTTACTTTCATCTAAACGATCTGCAGGTAAGAAACTTGTATTTAAAGGCGAAGAATTTACAGTTCAAGAGGCAACTCCTGAAAGCTTTGAAGGAGTAGATATCGCACTATTTAGTGCTGGTGGATCTGTATCGAAACAATTAGCGCCAGAAGCAGCAAAACGCGGTGCGATTGTTGTTGATAATACAAGTGCATTCCGTATGACAGAAAACGTGCCACTTGTTGTACCTGAAGTAAATGAAAACGACTTAAAAGAGCATAATGGTATTATTGCAAATCCAAACTGTTCTACAATTCAAATGGTAGTAGCTCTTGAGCCAGTTCGTCAGCAATATGGTTTAAAACGAGTAATCGTTTCCACATATCAAGCTGTATCAGGTGCTGGTGCGGCAGCTATTGAAGAACTGCATGAACAATCACAAGCAATCTTAAATGGCGAAGAAGTTAAGGCAAATGTTCTTCCTGTATCAGGTGATAAGAAGCATTTCCCAATTGCTTTTAATGCGATTCCACAGATTGATAAATTCCAAGATAATGGATTTACGTTTGAAGAAATGAAAATGATTAACGAAACGAAAAAAATTATGCATATGCCTGAATTAGAAGTAGCGGCAACATGTGTACGTTTACCAGTTGTATCAGGACACTCTGAGTCTGTTTACATCGAAGTAGAAAAAGAAGGCGTAACAGTAGCAGAATTAAAGAGCTTACTTGCAAATGCGGAAGGTATTGTTCTGCAAGATAATCCAGAAGAGCAGTTATATCCAATGCCAGCTACTGCAGTAGGTAAAAACGAAGTATTCGTTGGAAGAATCCGTAAAGATTTAAATAACGATAAAGGATTCCATCTTTGGGTCGTATCTGATAACTTATTAAAAGGCGCTGCATGGAATTCTGTTCAAATTGCAGAGCGCTTAGTAAAATTACAATTAGTGTAAACGGCTAAGAGAAGGTGCAAAATATGAAAATAATTGTTCAAAAATTTGGTGGCACATCAGTACGTGATGATAATGGACGTAAGCATGCGCTTCATCATATAAAAAAATCATTAGCTGCTGGTTATAAAGTGGTTACTGTCGTATCTGCTATGGGCCGTAAGGGTGAACCATATGCAACGGATACGTTATTAAGTCTTGTAAATCAAGAGGAATCTACTATTTCTAAACGTGAGCAAGATTTATTATTATCGTGCGGAGAGTTAATCTCTGCAATTGTTTTCTCTAATATGTTGAATGAGAACGGTATAAAAGCAGCAGCATTAAATGGTGCACAAGCTGGTTTTGTAACGAATGATGACTTTACGAATGCAAAGATTATTGAAATGAATTGCGATCGTATACATGAAGAATTAGAAAATGTAGATGTAATCGTCGTTACAGGATTTCAAGGGCAAACGAAAAAAGGTGATACGACAACACTTGGGCGCGGAGGTAGTGATACTTCAGCTTCAGCATTAGGTGTTGCACTTCATGCTGAATACATCGATATATTCACTGATGTAGAAGGTGTTATGACTGCGGATCCTCGTATTGTAAAAGATGCGCGTCATCTTCAAACTGTAACGTATAACGAAATTTGTAACATGGCTTATCAAGGTGCGAAAGTCGTTCATCCACGTGCAGTTGAAATTGCGATGCATGCAAAAGTGCCACTTCGTGTACGTTCTACGTATTCTGAAAGTGAAGGTACTCTTATTGCAGCATACGATGGTGCTACAAAAGGGCAGGATGTAGAAGAGCGTCCTGTTACAGGTATTGCCCACGTATCAAACGTAACACAAATTAAAGTACTTGCAAAAGAAACGGCATACGATATACAGCAGCATGTATTTAAAGAAATGGCAAACGAAGGCATTAGTGTTGATTTAATTAACATTTCTCCTACTGGTGTAGCTTACACAGTAAATGATAATGTATCAGCTCGTGCTGTCGAAGTGCTAAAACAACTTGGATATGAGCCAATTGTGACAGAACATTGTGCGAAAGTATCTATCGTTGGAGCTGGAATGGCAGGCATCCCAGGGGTTACTGCAAAAATCGTTACAGCTTTAGCGGAAAAAGGCATTCAAATCCTGCAATCGGCAGATAGTCATACAACAATTTGGGTTCTTGTAAAAGAAATTGATTTAGTGGAGGCTGTAAATGCATTACATAGTGCGTTTGAGCTTTCAAAAGAAAAGCAACTGGAACAATAAGGAGTGAGACCATGATAGATTTTGGGACAATTGCAACCGCGATGGTAACACCGTTTGATATAAACGGGAATATCGATTTTGCAAAGACAACGAAATTGGTAAATTATTTAATTGATAACGGTACAACAGCAATCGTGGTAGGAGGAACGACAGGAGAATCTCCTACATTAACTTCAGAAGAGAAAGTAGCGTTATATCGCCATGTCGTATCTGTTGTCGATAAAAGAGTGCCCGTAATCGCTGGAACAGGTAGCAATAATACGCATGCTTCTATTGACTTAACTAAAAAGGCAACAGAAGTTGGTGTGGATGCAGTAATGCTAGTAGCACCGTATTATAACAAACCGAGTCAAGAAGGAATGTATCAGCATTTTAAAGCAATTGCTGAAAGCACGCCGCTTCCGGTTATGCTATATAACGTTCCAGGACGATCTATTGTACAAATCTCCGTTGATACAGTTGTTCGTTTATCAGAAATAGAAAACATTGTTGCTATTAAAGATGCCGGCGGCGATGTGTTAACAATGACAAAAATCATTGAAAAAACAGCGGACGACTTTGCGGTATACAGCGGTGATGACGGTTTAACGTTACCAGCTATGGCAGTTGGAGCGAAAGGTATCGTTTCGGTAGCCTCTCATGTTATCGGAAACGAAATGCAAGAAATGATTACAGCATTTCAAGCAGGAGAATTTAAGAAGGCACAAAAATTACATCAATTACTTGTAAGAGTAACTGATTCATTATTTATGGCGCCAAGTCCAACTCCAGTAAAAACAGCGTTACAAATGGTTGGATTAGATGTAGGTTCTGTACGTTTACCACTTCTTCCATTAACAGAAGAAGAAAGAGTAACGTTACAATCTGTAATGCAATCTATCCCTCGTTAATAAAAAATGACCTAGTGTAGAACTAGGTCATTTTTTATTATATGCAAATCTTTTCCTCTTTTTCTCACCTATATGTGTTCTTATAAGAATATTAATTGCTTCTTCATTATGTGTATAAGAAAATAATTGTACCCCTTTAGCTGAGTCAAAAAATGATAGATATTTTGGCATAAATGTAATAAACTACGGTGTCTGTTTTTAGAGAAATCCCCTCAAATGTGACGTAATTCATAAAAAAACTCCATTTTGTAAGTGTATTTGTTGGATTCTAGAAAAATAAATCTTGAAACTCCCTATTATGAAATGAATTTAGCGTATGTATGGCTAGTTTTTCAAAATAATATGGAGTATAAAATCGGAGTAAATATAAAGGAAATACGTTCGATACTTTTGTTGTCATTCCGTTCTTTTACTCTTTCTTTCGCACGATTTAACTTGTGTTCTATTTCTTGTATCAGGTATAATATGGCTAAGTAGCTTAGTACGGGTATGCTTAGCAAAATTGGGAAAAATTATAATTTAATTAAATTTTCATATCATATCGAATAAGATATTTGATTTATATAATGAAAGAGAGGTGAAACCTGGTTTAAAAAATAAACAAGGACATGATATCGCATAACGGTAAGGACATTCGTCTTGGACGGTGAAAATATGGTGGTTGTAGAGTTTCCCCTGGTGTCTCTGCAATTTTAGTGAAATCAGTGTTTGCAAGATTTTTAAACCAGGCAACAACATGAAGAGAAAAGAGAATGAGTCTGTTAAAGTATTTGCTCTTGGTGGAGTAGGTGAAATCGGGAAAAACATGTACTGTGTTGAAATTGATTCTGAAATCTTTATCGTAGATGCAGGGTTAATGTTCCCGGGAGATGAAATGTTTGGAATTGATATCGTTATTCCTGATATTACATATTTAGTGGAAAATCAAGAGCGAGTAAAAGGTTTATTTATTACTCACGGTCATGAGGATCATACTGGTGGAATTGTGTATGTACTTCGTAAATTATCTATTCCAGTCTATGCAACGAAATTAACAGTAGGACTTATACAAGAAAAACTTGGTGAAGCGGGCATGTTAGGCCGTGTAGACTTAAAAACAATCGATTCAAATTCAACAGTAGAATTTAACACTACAACGGTGTCATTCTTCGGAACGACACATAGTATTCCGGATTCTGTTGGCGTTTGTTTCCATACATCAAAAGGTGCAGTCGTATATACGGGAGACTTTAAATTCGATCAAACTCCAATTGGAAATAGTGGAGCAGACCTTGGGAAAATGGCGCAAATCGGAAATGAAGGCGTACTTTGCTTATTATCTGATAGTACAAACGCAGAGCGCCCAGGCTATACAGGTTCAGAAAAAGAAGTTGGTGTAGAAATCTCTAAAGTGTTCTACGGCGCAGAAGGTCGTATTATCGTTGCTTCATTTGCATCGAATGTACATCGTATTCAACAAGTATTTGATGCAGCTGCTGAAACAGGGCGAAAAGTAGCGGTAGTAGGACGTAGTATGGTGAAAGTAGTAGACATTGCAAGACGTCTTGGTTATTTAGATGTTCCAGAAGGTATGGTTATTTCATTACAAGAAGTAGACAACTTCCCAGAGAAGAAGGTAGCTATTTTAACGACAGGTAGTCAAGGTGAACCGATGGCTGCTCTATCTAGAATGGCAAAACAAGCACATAAACAAATTTCAATTCGTAAAGGTGATACTGTTATCATTGCTGCTTCGCCAATTCCGGGTAATGAAATATCTGTATCAAAAATTATTGATTTGTTATTTAGAGCTGGAGCTGAAGTTGTTTATTACGGCGAACGAAAAGTTCACGTGTCAGGTCACGGTAGCCAAGAAGAATTAAAATTAATGTTAAATTTAATGAAACCAAAGTACTTTGTACCCGTACATGGTGAGTTCCGTATGCAAAAAGCACATGCATATTTAGCTGAAGATGTAGGTATTACAAGAGAAAATATCTTTATCGTAGAAAAAGGCGATGTAATTGCTTTTGGTGACGATGAAGCGAACTTAGTCGGTAAAGTACAAGCTGGTAATGTTTTAATTGATGGATTAGGTGTAGGTGACGTTGGTAATATCGTTCTTCGAGATAGAAAGATGTTATCTCAAGATGGAATACTAGTAGTTGTTGTAACGCTTGGTAAAGATGAAAAGAAAATTATCTCTGGTCCAGAAATCATTTCACGTGGTTTCGTATATGTTCGTGAATCAGAAGCGTTAATTGAACGATCTACAGAGATTGTACGTATGATTGTTGAGCAGTCAATTAAAGAATATTCAATTGAATGGTCAATGTTAAAACAAAATATTCGTGAATTATTAGGACAGTTCTTGTACGAAGAGACAAAGAGAAAACCTATGATTTTACCGATTATTATGGAAGTATAAAAAGATCACCCTTATGGGTGATCTTTTTTCTTTTTAACCCTATCGAATGAAATTTATAACTTAAGAAATAATAGTTATATACGAGTGAAAGGGGATGCGAAATGACAGAACGTGATCGATATACAAATGAAGAAAAAGAAGCTGAGCCAAAAGAAGCTGGAAAAGAGGCTTCAATAGTTGAAAAAATTCAACAACTTGGACAGACAAATGTACCACAGATGAATGAATCACGTATTCATTGTTTAACGATTATCGGACAAGTGGAAGGTCATGTTCAATTACCACCGCAAAATAAAACAACAAAATATGAGCATATCATTCCGCAAATTGTTGCGATTGAACAAAATCCGAAAATTGAAGGTTTGCTTTTAATATTAAATACGGTTGGAGGTGACGTTGAAGCTGGGCTAGCAATTTCTGAAATGGTAGCTTCACTTTCAAAACCAACAGTATCTCTAGTTTTAGGTGGGGGACATTCCATCGGTGTACCGATTGCTGTTTCTACTGACTATTCGTTTATTGCGGAAACTGCGACGATGACAATTCATCCAATTCGTTTAACAGGTCTTGTCATAGGTGTGCCACAAACATTTGAGTATTTGGATAAGATGCAAGAAAGAGTCATTCGTTTTGTGACGAAGCACTCGAAAGTAACAGAAGATCGTTTTAAAGAGCTTATGTTTGCGAAAGGAAATTTAACGCGAGATATTGGGACGAATGTAATTGGTGGGGATGCAGTAAAGTACGGTCTTATAGATGATGTCGGCGGTATTGGAAATGCAATTCGAAAATTAAACGAATTAATAGATGTTCGTGCGGAAGATAGTACAGAAGGGACAATGCTACAATGATTTTATATACAATTATGCCAGAGCAACTTGTGTATCCGGCCGATTATTCACAATGTGAAAGTCAAAAAGTTGTAAATATAAATGGTGTGGAATTAATGGTTTCTGAAGAGGAACATGGATGTTATTCTATTGTACGTGTGCTAAGTACAGACCCACTTCACTATTTAGAGTTTGAGCCCGGTCAGAAAATAACCTTTTAGCAAAAAGAAGGATTTTGTTTAGAAGCTATGGTATAATATAAAAAACAAGACGGTTGAGCAGCCATGAGTAGGCTGCTTTCTTCTGTTTATTTAGCATTTTACAAGAAGTGTAAAAATAGAAGATATAAAGACCTGAAAAATAGAGAAAACAGACATATAAATAGAGCATTTTGAGGGGAGCTTTATTTATATGTAGAACGCGAGGTGAAGAAATGGCAAAACAAAAGCAAAGAGGGACGAAGGCAAAGGCAAGACGTACGATAAAGCCAACTTTGTATTATGAAATCGTCGGTTTAACTCTTTTTGCACTTTCAATCATTACGATTTTACAGCTAGGCGTTGTAGGAAAATCGTTTGTGTTATTTTTTCGCTTCTTCTTTGGTGAGTGGTACATAATTGGGGTGTTAGGTGTAATAGCTTTATCGGTTTCCTTTGTTATAAAACGCGGATGGCCGAACCTTTTAAATAAACGATTAATTGGATTTTATTTAATTGTATTGGCGATATTAATGTTTAGTCATATTACATTATTTAACCTTCTTACAAAAGATGGAGCAGTGCAAAATACTTCTGTTATTGTGAGTACGAAAGATAACTTCTTTCTTGAAATGAAAAAGGGGCCAGATAGCGTTCATTTAGGTGGTGGTATGTTTGGTGCGCTTATGTTCGCAACATGTTACTTCTTATTTGACGAAGTAGGAGCTTATATCATTGGTATTATTCTAGTTATTCTCGGTATACTTTGTATAACAAATAAGCATATTGGAGAAGTGTTAGCTCCAGTTGGTAGAATTCTTAGAAGTCAATTTCAAGTGATGCAAGGGGATTATAAAGATTGGAGAGCCAAAAGAACGGCTGAACAAACAGAAAAGAAGAAAACAACAAGAAGCACAAGAAGCAAACGTGCTGCAGAACAAGAAGAAATTATTGAGCCGATGGAAGAAATCTCAATTGATCCTCCGATTATTTCGAATTTCACTGAGAATTATCCTGTAAATGAAGAAGAGGATAAACGAATTGAAGTAGAGCAAGAAGATTTGATTACTTCACCGTTTATTGAAGAGACTCCGCCAATTGAAGAGCCAAAGAAAAAGCGTGGAGAAAAAATTGTTGAATCGTTAGAGAGTGAAGCGCAAGCACCTCCTATGCAATTTTCCAATGTAGAAAATAAAGATTACAAGCTTCCTTCACTTGATATATTAAAATTTCCAAAGAATAAGCAAGTTACAAATGAAAATGCGGAAATTTATGAGAATGCTCGTAAATTAGAACGTACATTCCAAAGTTTCGGAGTGAAAGCGAAAGTAACAAAAGTACATAGAGGTCCTGCAGTTACAAAATATGAAGTGTATCCTGATATGGGGGTAAAGGTAAGCAAAATTGTCAGTTTAAGTGATGATTTAGCCCTTGCTTTAGCTGCCAAGGACATTCGTATTGAAGCGCCAATTCCCGGGAAATCAGCTGTAGGGATCGAAGTTCCGAACTCAGAAGTTTCGATGGTAACGCTGAGGGAAGTTCTTGATTCTAAGGCTAATAATCATCCGGAAGAGAAGTTGTTAATTGGTCTTGGTCGAGATATTACAGGTGAAGCTGTACTAGCCCGTTTAAATAAAATGCCCCATTTACTCGTAGCTGGTGCGACAGGTAGCGGGAAAAGTGTATGTATTAACGGTATTATTGTTAGTATTTTAATGCGTGCAAAACCACATGAAGTAAAATTAATGATGATTGACCCGAAAATGGTAGAGTTAAATGTATATAATGGTGTGCCTCATTTGTTAACGCCAGTTGTAACTGATCCGAAAAAAGCATCGCAAGCATTGAAAAAAGTTGTGAGTGAAATGGAACGTCGTTATGAATTGTTTGCTCATAGTGGTACACGTAACATTGAAGGATACAACGATTATATAAAAGAGCATAATAGTCAATCAGAAGCGAAACAACCCGAATTACCTTATATTGTAGTAATTGTGGACGAGTTAGCAGATTTAATGATGGTTGCTTCGTCTGATGTAGAGGATGCGATTATGCGTCTAGCGCAAATGGCTCGTGCTGCTGGTATTCATTTAATTATTGCAACGCAACGTCCGTCAGTTGATGTTATTACGGGTGTTATTAAAGCAAATATTCCATCACGTATTGCATTCGCTGTATCTTCTCAAACAGATTCTCGTACAATTCTTGACGGTGGTGGTGCAGAGAAGCTATTAGGTCGTGGAGACATGCTGTTTATACCAATTGGTGCATCGAAACCTGTACGTGTACAAGGTGCATTTTTATCAGATGATGAAGTTGAGAGAGTTGTAGAATATGTTATTGGACAGCAAAAAGCACAATATCAAGAAGATATGATTCCGCAAGATGTTCCTGATACGAAGCAGGACGTAGAAGATGAATTATATGATGAAGCGGTTCAACTTGTAGTGGAAATGCAAACAGCATCTGTTTCTATGTTACAACGTAGGTTTAGAGTAGGTTATACGCGAGCTGCTCGCCTAATTGATGCAATGGAAATGAATGGTGTAGTAGGTCCGTATGAAGGTAGTAAACCGAGAGAAGTGCTCATTAATGATGTACAAGAAAAAAGTTCTTAAAAAAAGCCTAATTGTTTTTACAATTAGGCTTTTTTATATAGTGTTTTTGTTATATACTATACTCAGCAATAAAGAAAGGGCTTACATTTAGGGGTGCTCTTTAGAATACGAATACTTTGATTATGTTTTATGTAAATGTTCGATATTTAATGCAGAAAAATGTTGGATTTTGTTGACACGTATGAGAGCAAGTGGTAAGATTACTTCGAAAAGAATCACTGCCTCATATAATCTTGGAGATAAGGTCCATAAGTTTCTACCTGGCAACCATGAATTGCTAGACTATGAGGGGAAAAGTGTGTAACAAAGGATGTAAAGGATCTTTGTGCCGAACTTTTTCTCGAAATGAGGAATGTTTATGGTGCAAAGTTTTTTTTATGCAATAAAGAGTGAAAATTTCATTAAAAAAAATTATTATTATTTATTCGACAATTACGCTTATTTTGGTGTTTAGTCATTTGTACTATGTTGTAAGTTGAAAAAAGAGAAAAGAAGTCTTACATCAGAGGTCGAATAATTGAAATGCGGGGGAGTCTTATGTCAGTAAAATCCGATAGTCGTCACCTATATCTACGGGTGATTGATCACATCAAAGAAAAAATTAAAGATGGGGCTTATAAAGAACGACAAAAGTTACCATCAGAGTTTGATTTAGCGAAAGAACTTGGCGTAAGTAGAGCGACTTTAAGGGAAGCGTTGCGTATTTTAGAAGAAGAAAATGTTGTCATTCGTAGACATGGTGTAGGGACATTTGTAAATGCAAAGCCATTATTTTCTTCTGGAATAGAACAACTTTCTAGTATTACAGATATGATTTCTAGTGTGGGGAAAACACCAGGAACAATCTTTTTATCATCATCTACTACAACTTTAACAGAAGAGGAAAAAGAGAAGTTTAATAGTGAAGATGGTTTTAATGCAGTGATGATTGAACGCGTGCGTACAGCAGATGGGGAACCTGTTGTGTATTGTATCGATAAACTTGCAAAAGAAATATTGCCAGATTTATCGGGTTACAATGAGGAATCATTATTAACGGTGATACATAATAACACACATAAGCGCATAACATATGCGGTTGCCCACATTGAGCCAATTGGCTATCACCCTAAAATCTCACCGATTTTAGAATGTGAGCCTGAAACAGCACTGCTTGTATTAAAACAAATGCACTATGATCAAAATGATGAGCCAATCTTATATTCTATCAATTACTTTAGAGCTGATAAATTTAGCTTCCACGTATTAAGAAAGCGTATGTAGGTAAATTCCTTTTTAGGGAGGTGACAGCAAGAAGTAAGGAACAGCAGCGTAAGAATAAATAAATATATATCATTTTTGGAGGGGTTTCTAGTATGAAGAAAAAAGCAGGCCTTTTATTATCATTAACATTAGCAGCAAGTACAGTTTTAGGTGCATGTGGTAACTCGGATAAGGCGAGCAGTGACAAGAAAGACACGAAAGACAATAAAGATTTCAAGGTTGGTCTCGTAACGGATGTTGGGGGCGTTGATGATAAGTCATTTAACCAATCTTCTTGGGAAGGGTTACAAAAGTTTGGTAAAGATAATGGTTTAAAAGAAAAGACAAATTATCGTTACCTTCAGTCTGAAAAAGAAGCTGATTATATTCCGAATTTAAAAAAATTCTCAAAAGATAAATATGATTTAACATTCGGAATTGGTTATAAATTAGAAGGTGCAATTAAAGAAGTAGCAAAAGAATCTTCAAAACAACAATTTGCAATCGTAGATACTGTTGTAGATGCACCGAACGTAACGAGCATTACGTTTAAAGATCATGAAGGATCATTCCTTGTAGGTGCGGTAGCAGCTATGTCAACAAAATCGAATAAAGTAGGATTTGTTGGTGGAATGAAAAGTGATTTAATTAGTAAATTTGAAAATGGATTTAAAGCTGGTGCAAAGGCAGTAAATCCAAACATTGAAATCGTATCTGAATATGCAGAAGCATTCGATAAGCCTGAAAAAGGTACAGTTCTTGCTTCAGCAATGTATGGTCAAGGCGTAGACGTAATTTATCATGCTGCTGGTGGTACAGGTAACGGTGTGTTCACAGAAGCGAAAAACCGTAAGAAAAAAGGTGAAAATGTTTGGGTAATCGGTGTTGACCGTGACCAACATCAAGAAGGTATGCCTGAAAATGTAACATTAACTTCAATGATTAAACGTGTTGATGTAGCAGTAGAAAAAGTAGCTAAAGAAGCAAAAGATGGGAATTTAAAAGGTGGGAAAATTGAAGAGTTTGGCTTAAAAGATGACGGTATTGGTATTTCAAAAACAACTGATAACGTGAAAAAAGTTAACCCTGAAATTTTAACAAAAGTAGAAGAGCTTGAAAAGAAAATTACAGCCGGTGAAATTAAAGTGCCAGCTACAGATAAAGAGTATAAAGAATACGAAGCTTCTCTAAAAAAATAAATAGAGAAATAGCAAAGGTTAGTTCATAGAACTAACCTTTGTATGTATAAAACTTCCGAATTGCTTAATAAGTTAATAGTGTAATAGGGAATGTTCCCTGTTAAAAGGAGGAACACAATGGAATACGTAATTGAGATGAATAACATTACGAAAGTATTCCCAGGCATTGTAGCGAATGATGATATTACGCTGCAAGTAAAGCAGGGTGAGATACATGCTTTACTTGGAGAAAATGGTGCAGGGAAATCCACATTGATGAATGTACTATTTGGTTTGTACCAACCAGAGCAGGGTGAAATTAAAATTAAAGGTAAACCTGTAAAAATTACAAATCCGAATATAGCAAATGACCTTGGTATTGGAATGGTCCATCAACACTTTATGCTTGTTCATAATTTTACAGTTACAGAGAATATTATTCTCGGAAATGAACCGAAGAAAAAAGGGAAAATTGCTGTTGAGGATGCTGCTAAAGAAATTCAAAAACTGTCTGAACAATACGGTTTGGCTGTAGATCCATATGCGAAAATACAGGATATTTCAGTGGGTATGCAACAGCGTGTTGAGATTTTGAAAACTCTTTACCGCGGTGCAGAAATTTTAATATTTGATGAACCGACAGCTGTGTTAACACCACAAGAAATTCATGAGCTAATTCAAATTATGAAAAAGCTTGTACAAGAAGGAAAATCTATTGTTCTTATTACACATAAGTTGAAAGAAATTATGGAAGTTTGCGATCGTTGTACGATTATTCGTAAAGGAAAAGGGATTGGAACGGTTGACGTTGCAAATACGGATGAAAATAAACTTGCAGAATTAATGGTCGGACGTCAAGTGAATTTTAAAACAGAAAAAATAGACGCGAAGCCAAAAGAAGAGGTACTTTCAATTGAAAACCTTGTTGTTCACGATGCACGTCAACTACCTGCTGTAAAAGGCCTTGACTTAACTGTTCGTGCGGGGGAAATTGTTGGGATTGCAGGGATTGATGGAAACGGACAAAGTGAATTAATAGAAGCGATTACTGGTTTACGAAAAGTTGAGTCAGGTTCTATTGCAATTAAAGGAAAAGAAATAACAAATTGGCCTGTTAGAAGAATAACAGAAGAAGGAATTGGTCATATTCCAGAAGATCGTCATAAACACGGACTCGTTCTTGATTTTTCTGTTAGAGATAATATAGTTCTTCAAACGTACTATAAAAATCCGTTTTCAAAGAAAGGGATTTTAAATTTCAGCAAAATTACAGAAAAAGCAAAGTCTCTTATTGAACAGTTTGATGTACGTACACCTAGTGAGCAAACGTTAGCACGCGCCCTATCTGGGGGTAATCAACAAAAAGCAATTATTGCACGTGAAGTAGACCGAAATCCAGATTTATTAATTGCGGCACAGCCAACACGTGGTTTAGATGTAGGAGCAATTGAATTTATTCATAAGAGATTAATAGAGCAAAGGGATAAAGGAAAAGGTGTATTACTTTTATCATTAGAGTTAGATGAAATCTTAAATGTTAGCGATCGAATTGCTGTTATTTATGAAGGGGAAATTGTAGCAATAGTTGATGCGAAAGAAACGAATGAACAACAGCTTGGATTGTTAATGGCTGGAGGAACAAAGAAGGAGCAGGTGGGTACAAATGGCTAAAAAACTTTTAACAGAACGAACGATAAATATTTTAGTCCCAGTACTATCCGTTATTTTCGGCTTACTTGTAGGAGCGATTGTAATGCTAGTTAGTGGCTATGATCCAATTGTTGGTTATAGTGCACTTTGGACAGGAATGTTCGGCAGCGCAAGTGCGATTGGTGAAACGCTCCGTACAATGATACCGCTTATTCTTGCTGGCTTATCGGTGGCGTTTGCATTTCGTACAGGTTTATTTAATATCGGGGTAGAGGGTCAATTGTTAGTTGGTTGGCTTGCGGCGGTTTGGTTCGGTTATGCAGTCTCACTACCAGCGTTCCTTCATATTCCATTATCGATTTTATTTGCCGCATTGGTGGGCGGAATTTGGGGCTTCATTCCGGGATATTTAAAAGGGAAGTTTCAAGTGAATGAAGTTATTGTAACTATTATGATGAACTATATTGCGTTGTATGTAACGTATGACATCATTAAGCGTTTCTTACATGCGGGTAATGACAAAACGTATGATATTAAAGAGAGTGCGTCACTATCTTCAGACTGGCTTGCTTCTATTACTGACGGTTCACGTCTACACTGGGGAATTATTGTAGCAATTTTAATCGCTATTTTAATGTGGTTCTTATTAGATCGAACAACTTTAGGTTACGAATTAAAGTCTGTAGGATTTAATCAGCATGCTTCTCAATATGCAGGTATGAAAGTTTCTCGTAATGTAGTATTCTCTATGACAATTGCTGGTGCATTTGCGGGGATTGGTGGAGCGATGGAAGGATTAGGGACATTTCAGAGTATGACAGCGATGTCTTCGTTTACAGGAGTAGGATTTGATGGGATTGCCGTAGCATTACTTGGAGGGAATAATCCGTTTGGTATAATCCTTTCAGCTTTATTATTTGGTGGTTTGAAAAGTGCTTCCCCTCAAATGAACTTTGAGGCAGATGTACCGTCAGAGCTTATTAATGTAATTATTGCATGTATCATCTTCTTTGTTGCATGTAGTTATGTGTTAAGATGGGCGCTTACACGCATGAGCAAGGAGGGGAAATAAATGAGCTTTTTAGATATATTAGCCATTCTTGTGACGGGTACGTTATATACATCGGCACCTATCATTTTCACAGCACTAGGTGGTGTATTTAGTGAACGATCAGGTGTTGTAAATATCGGATTAGAAGGACTAATGCTATTTGGTGCATTTATTGGAGTTGTTACAAACTTATTAATGGGTGATACTTGGGGAACGATGACTCCATGGATTGCGTTATTATTTGCGGCAATTGGTAGTGGATTATTTGCATTACTTCATGCGGTAGCTTCTATTACATTCCGAGCAGATCAAGTTGTAAGTGGTGTAGCCATTAACTTCTTATCTCTTGGTTTAACAGTATTTGCAATTAAGAAGATTTTTGATAAAGGGCAGACTGACTTTATTCAGTATCGTATTGAAAAGATTGATATTCCAGGCCTTTCGGATATTCCGGTTTTAGGGAAAATATTTTTCTCGAACGTACCAATAACGTCGTATATTGCCATTATTTTAGCATTCGTTGTTTGGTATGTTATTTATAAAACACCGTTCGGTCTTCGTCTACGTGCTGTTGGTGAACACCCAATGGCAGCGGATACGATGGGGATTAATGTATATAAAATGCGTTATATTGGAGTCTGTATTTCAGGAGTGTTTGCTGGAATCGGTGGAGCGATTTTTGCAATGTCAATTTCTAATAACTTCTCAGGGGCAACTATTACAGGACAAGGTTTCTTAGCTTTAGCTGCTATGATTTTTGGGAAGTGGAATCCACTAGGCGCATTAGGTGCAGCTCTATTCTTTGGTTTTGCGCAATCTCTAAGTGTAACGGGCGGAACAATTCCTGTATTAGATCAAATTCCAAGTGTTTTATTAACGATATTACCATATGTATTCACAATATTAGCGCTTGTTGGTTTTGTAGGTCGTTCTGAAGCTCCGAAAGCATTAGGAACTCCTTATGAAAAAGGAAAACGATAAGTATTTTATAAGTATAAAAAAGCTCGCACATTAGTGTGGGCTTTTTTACATAGAATATATTTAATACGGAATTTTACTATGTTCCTTACATATTAAAGTTTTTAGAAAGAATCATATGTAAGCATAATAAGGGAGAAAAGTTGATTTTTTATTTCTAAAAACTGTATATTGAAGAGGAATATTCCTATATACGTAAAGGAGGGCTATAAATGAAACTAATGGAACAACAACTACATGAGTTAGATGGTTTGCGCGTACATATTATTCCGACTGATAAATATAAAACGAATACCTTTGTATTTCGTTTTAAAGCGCCTTTAAATGAGGAGACGGTGACAGAGCGTGCCTTATTGCCATACGTATTGCAAAGTGCGACAGAAAAATTACCTTCTGTAATTCGTCTTCGTCAATATTTAGAAGAATTATACGGATCTTCTTTAGCGGTAGATGTAAGTAAAAAAGGGGAAGACCATATTATCTCCATTTATGTAGACATTGCAAATGAAGTTTACTTACATGATGCACCACCGTTATTTGAAAAAGCGCTTTCTATGTTGTCAGATATTGTGTTACATCCAGCAACGGAGGGCAACGGTTTCCTATCTTCTATCGTAGAAAGTGAAAAAAGAGCACTGTTACAGAGAATTGAAGCTACTTATGACGATAAAATGCGTTATGCAAACGAGCGTTTAATTGAAGAAATGTGCAAAGTAGAACCGTATCGTTTAAGTGCAAATGGAAAAAAAGAGAGTGTTATGTCTATTACAAATGAAAGTCTGTATCAATATTATCAAAAGGTGTTAGCGGAAGATGAAATGGATCTATATATTATTGGTGATATTTCAGAAAACGCCGTTGATCTTGTAAGTAAGTATTTTTCTATTTCAGCTCGTCCAGTGAGAGAAAGAAATGTACTCCTTCATAGACGAAATAATGAAGAAAAAGAAGTTGTTGAAAAACAAGAATTAAAACAAAGTAAATTACACATCGGTTATCGTACATTTGTCACATATAAAGATGAAGATTATTTTGCATTGCAATTGTTCAATGGATTGTTTGGTGGCTTTTCTCATTCGAAGTTATTCGTAAATGTGCGTGAAAAAAATAGTTTAGCGTACTATGCAGCATCGCGCTTTGAAAGTCATAAAGGTTTATTATTTGTTATGTCAGGAATTGAAGCGAAAAATTATGAAAAAGCAGTTGAGATTATTAAAGAACAAATGCTTGCGATGCAAAACGGAGAGTTTTCTGAAGAAGAAATACATCAAACAAAAAGTGTCATCCAAAATCAAATATTAGAGGCAATTGATACACCACGTGGCTTTGTAGAAATGCTATATCATGGTATTATTTCAGATCGTACACGTCCAGTTGAAGAATGGCTTACAGGTATAGAAAGTGTGACAAAAGAAGAAATTGTAAAAGTTGCTAAAAATATTGAACTAGATACAATTTACTTTTTACAAGGAACGGAGGGAGAGTAAGTGGAGAAAATTGTTTATGAGCAATTAAAAGAAACACTCTATTATGAAAAACTTCCTAATGGATTAGATGTATATGTTTTACCGAAACAAGGATTTAATAAAACATTTGCAACGTTTACGACGAAATATGGTTCTGTAGATAATACATTTGTACCATTAGGGAAAGAAGAAATGATTCGTGTGCCAGATGGGATTGCACATTTTCTTGAGCATAAATTATTTGAAAAAGAAGATCATGATGCTTTCCAATTGTTTAGTAAACAAGGAGCATCGGCAAATGCTTTTACATCCTTCACACGAACAGCTTACCTTTTTTCAGGTACTTCAAACGTAGAACAAAATTTAAATACATTGCTAAACTTCGTACAAGAGCCCTATTTCTCTGAAAAAACGGTTGAAAAAGAGAAGGGGATTATTGGGCAAGAAATTCAAATGTATCAAGATAACCCAGATTGGCGTTTGTACTTTGGGTTAATTGATAGCTTATTTGTAAAACACCCAATTAAAATTGATATTGCGGGGACAATCGAATCTATTAGTAAAATTACGAAAGATTTATTATATGAATGTTATGAAACATTTTATCATCCGAGCAATATGTTATTATTTGTTGTGGGTGCAATTGATCCAGAGAAAACAATGGATTTAGTACGTGAAAATCAAGCGAAAAAAGATTATAAAAACCAGCCAGAAATTGTGCGTTCATTTGAAGAAGAACCAAATGAGGTAAATGAAAAGAAAAAAATTATTTCAATGCCTGTGCAAACACCGAAATGTTTAGTTGGTATTAAAGCGACTAATTTAAAAGAAAAGGGGCAAGCGCTTTTAAAACAAGAAATTGCGCTTACGTTACTTTTAGATTATTTATTTGGAAAAAGTTCTGTTCATTACGAAGCTTTATATAATGAAGGACTTATTGATGATTCATTCTCGTATGACTATACAGAAGAAAATAACTTCGGTTTTGCAATGGTTGGTGGTGATACGAAACAACCTGATGCATTGGCAGATCGTTTAAAAGATATTTTATTAAAAACAGATTATGATCAATTAGATGCGGCGGCATTAGAACGAGTGAAGAAAAAGAAAATTGGTGGTTTTTTACGCTCGTTAAATTCACCAGAATATATTGCAAATCAATTTACACGATACGCGTTTAATGAATCTAGCCTATTTGATGCATTGACTGTATTAGAAGGACTAACCGTTCAAGACTTACAAGAAGTAGCGGGATTATTGTTATCAGAAGAAAAAATGAGTGTTTGTCAGGTGTTACCGAAAAAATAAAATTTTAAAGATACCCTCATCTTATCATTGAAAAATTGTAAGATGAGGGTATTATTTAGTTGTGTGAAAATTGAAGTTGTAGAGATAAGAGAGGGAATTTATGAAAAAGTATGCGTTAGTAACTGGAGGGAGCGGAGGGATTGGCTCTGCTATTTCGAAACAATTAATTCAAGATGGATATACAGTTTATGTTCATTACAATAACAGTGAAGAAAAGGTATTGGAATTGCAGAAGGCATGGGGAGAAGTTATCCCTGTTCAAGCTAATTTAGCTTCTAGTGATGGAGCAGAACGATTGTGGGGACAAATTGAACATCCTATTGATGTTATTGTATACGCAGCTGGGAAGAGTATTTTTGGACTAGTAACAGATGTAACAAACGATGAATTGGATTATATGGTAGAACTTCAAGTGAAGAACGTATATAAATTACTTTCTATGGCACTTCCGCCTATGATCGGGAGAAGAAGTGGTAATATTGTAATTGTTTCATCTATATGGGGACAAATAGGGGCTTCTTGTGAAGTACTTTATTCAATGGTAAAAGGGGCGCAAAATTCATATGTGAAAGCTTTAGCGAAAGAAGTTTCTTTAAGTGGATTACGTGTGAATGCAGTAGCACCAGGAGCAATTGAAACGGAAATGTTAAGTGTTTTTTCTGAAGAAGATAAAATGGGAATTGCTGAAGATATACCATTAGGTAGAATAGGATTACCAGAAGAAGTAGCGAAAACAGTTTCATTTCTCGTATCACCAGGAGCGTCTTACATAACTGGACAAATTATCGGAGTGAATGGCGGTTGGCACTGCTAAAAAATTCTTACATAAAAAATGAATAGTTGCACAAATTAAGGATGATTTTATTACTCAATAGTGAGGTGCTTAATTATGTCAGTATTAGATAATTTTGATCAGTGGAAGAGCTTTTTAGGAGAACGTTTAGAGCAAGCGCAAGACAAAGGTTTAGATGGCGGTGCGGTATCAGATATGGCATTTCGTGTTGGCGACTATCTTGCTAATGAAGTAGAAGGACGCAATGACCAAGAGAAATTACTAGCTGAGCTTTGGAAAGTTGCTGATGAACAGGAGCAACATACAATTGCAAATTTAATGGTTAAGTTCGTACAACATAAGTAAAAGTAGAGAGGAGATTCTCCTCTCTACTTTTTTTGTATAATAATTACACAGGATAGATTATACATTTAGCTTCCCTATTAGGGTGAAATCATATAATATAGTACGTAGGTGTAAAGTAAGCAAGGGGAGTGATCTTGGATGATTGAATGGTATTTTGAATATGAAATACATAAAAACCGACCTGGCTTGCTTGGTGACGTTTCTTCGTTAATCGGTATGCTCGGCATTAATATTGTCACAATTAATGGTGTAGATAATGCACGACGTGGGTTACTTCTTATGTGTGATAATCAAGAGCAAATCTCTAGACTTGAATCAATTTTAAATACGATGGATAACATAACGGTAACGAAATATCGTCCGCCCAAGCTAAGAGATAAGCTAGCGGTTAGGCATGGTAGGTACATACAACGAGATGCAGATGATAAGAAAACATTTCGATTTGTGCGTGATGAATTAGGCTTACTTGTAGACTTTATGGCAGAAATCATGAAAAAAGAAGGCCATAAACTAATTGGGATACGCGGAATGCCTCGTGTCGGAAAAACAGAATCCATTGTTGCTGCAAGTGTTTGTGCAAATAAAAGGTGGTTATTTGTATCATCTACTCTTATTAAGCAAACTGTTCGCAGTCAATTAATTGAAGATGAGTATAGCGATGACAATATTTTCATCCTAGATGGAATTGTGTCAACGAAGCGTGCTAACGAAAGACATTGGCAGCTCGTTCGTGAAATTATGAGATTGCCTGCAACGAAAGTTGTGGAACATCCTGATGTATTTGTGAGTCAGTCAGAATACACATTGGATGATTTTGATTATATTATCGAGTTGCGTAACGATTATGATGAAGAAATACAATATAATTTAGTAGATGAAATTGAGCAAGGTACGCAAAATAATTTCTCTATGTTTGACTTTTAAAGAAATATTGAGGTGTTAGTAGTGACGGAATTGGGACAAAAGCTGAAAGAAACAAGAGAAGCGAAAGGCTTGTCTATTGATCAGCTGCATGAGATTACAAAAATTCAAAAACGCCATTTAGTGGCAATTGAAGAAGGCAATTATGATGTATTGCCAGGAGCTTTTTATGCGCGTGCATTCATTAAACAATACGCAGATGCGGTTGGATTAAATGGAGAGGAACTGCTTGTAGAACATCAGAGTACGATACCACAATCTGAAAAGCGTGAAGTTCCACAAGTATCAACGGGACAAAAAACACAAGAAACAATGCAAAAATCTTCATCATGGCCAATTGCAGATCACATGCCGAAAATCTTAGTTGCGCTGTTAGTCATCGCAGTTGGAGTGGTAATCTGGTTTGTGTTTCAAGCGTTAACTGGAAAAGATGATGAAAAAGTTCCAAGCGCTCAAAGTGAGAAAATTGAAGTTCAAAAAGCGAAAGATTCTCCGTTAGATACGAAGAAAGATGAAGTGAAAGCGGAAGAGCCAAAAAAAGAGGAACCAAAGAAAGAAGAACCAAAGAAAGAGGAGCAACCAGCACAACCAACTGGACAGCAAGAAGTGAAAGTAGTTGGAACAACTGGAAAGGTATCTACTTTGGAAATTCATAATAATAAAACATTAGAACTGGAAATTTCAGCTAAGGGTACAAGTTATGTAGATGTTAAGGATGATGCGGGTAACGAAATTCTAAATACTACAGTACAAAGCGGTCAAACAGAGAAACGCGATGTATCAACATTAAAAGAAGTACGACTTAATATTGGAAGTGCACCGAATGTTGAAATTAAACTGAATGGCCAAGTGCTTGCTTTCCCGTTAGATCCACAAAAAGAATATCACCAAAGATTGGTGATTAAAAACCAAGGGATAGAGCAACCAGCACAATAACAGTCATCGCTTCGATGACTTTTTTTCGATGAACAAATGTTTTTGATATGATGGAGGAATAGCTGTGAATTTACCAAATAAAATTACAATATCTAGAATCTTCTTAATTCCAATTTTTATGGTAATTATGTTAGCACCCTTTGATTGGGGTTCATACAAAATTGGTGATGTTGATTTGCCAATTCAACATTTAGTGGGGGCACTTATCTTTATCATTGCTTCAGCTACAGATTGGATTGATGGACATTACGCAAGAAAGTATAATCTTGTAACGAATTTAGGGAAGTTTCTTGACCCGTTAGCTGATAAATTGCTTGTTTCGGCAGCACTTATTACATTGGTAGAGATGCAATATGTACCGGCTTGGATTGTTATTGTAATTATCAGTCGTGAGTTTGCGGTAACAGGTTTACGTCTTGTACTTGCTGGAACAGGGGAAGTAGTTGCAGCAAACCAGCTAGGAAAAATTAAGACGTGGACACAAATTATTGCAATTGCAGCATATTTATTACACGATGTACCTTTAAATTTAATCCATATTCCAGTTGCAGATATCTTCATATGGATTGCATTAATCTTTACTGTTATTTCAGGATGGGATTATTTCTGGAAAAATAGAGCTGCTTTTGTAAACTCAAAATAGAAGTTTATGGGGGAATTGGGATGAATGCTGAGATTATTGCGGTTGGAACTGAATTATTACTTGGACAAATTGCAAATACAAATGCCCAGTTTTTATCTGAAAAGTTAGCTTCAATCGGAATTAACGTGTACTATCATACTGTTGTTGGTGATAATAATAAGCGATTGCAAAAGGCGATTGAAGCTGCGGAAGAACGTGCTGATATACTTATTTTTACAGGTGGATTAGGACCAACAAAAGATGATTTAACGAAAGAAACGATAGCTGCTAGTTTAGATGAAGAGCTTGTGTATGATGAAAAGGCATTAGCCTTAATAAGTAATTACTTTAAGCGTACAGGCCGTGAATTTACGGAGAATAATAAAAAGCAAGCGCTCGTTTTAAATGGAGCAACAGTATTTGCAAATGACCACGGTATGGCGCCTGGTATGGGGGTAAATAAGAACGGAAAAGTTTATATTTTATTACCAGGGCCGCCAAAAGAAATGAAACCAATGTATGTAAGTTACGTAGAGCCTTTTTTACGTAATTTTACAACAGGAGAAAACATTTATTCTCGTGTGCTTCGTTTCTTCGGTATTGGGGAGTCCCAATTAGAGGTGAAAGTGCAAGATTTAATTGATGGACAAACAAACCCAACAATCGCCCCGTTAGCAAATGATGGAGAAGTGACATTACGTTTAACCGCTAAGCATCAAAATGTTAGCGAAGCGGAGAAATTAATTCAACATGTGGAAGATTTGATTTTAGAAAGAGTAGGAGAATTTTTCTACGGATATGACCAAGAATTTTTGCATTATAAGGCAATCGAGTTATTGAAGAGAAAAGGGTTAACTTTAGCGTGTGCAGAAAGTTTAACAGGTGGTCTTTTTGGAAATCAAGTAACTGAAAACGCTGGTGTTTCTTCTGTATTTAAAGGCGGTGTCATTTGTTATCATAATGATGTGAAGCAACATGTTTTACGTGTGCCTGAAGAAGTATTGCATACTGATGGTGCAGTTAGTAAAGAATGTGCTCGTTATCTTGCTGAAAATGTTAAGGATGTATTAAAAGCGGATATCGGAATTAGTTTCACTGGGGTAGCAGGGCCAGATGCTTCAGAACAGAAAGAACCAGGAACAGTATTTGTTGGGCTTTCGATTAAGGATGAGCCAACTGTAGTCTTTCCTCTTAATTTAAGCGGAAGTCGTCAACAAATTAGAGAACGAACAGTAAAATATGGATTTTATCATTTATATAAAAAGCTAGAAGAGATATAAGTTTCTTCTAGTTTTTTTTACGGTTAAATTTAGATATTATTTGATAGAAAATAAAAAAATCGAATGAATGTTCGATTTTTGTTGGCAAATTGAATTGAAAATAGGTATAATAAGATTAGCAATTCAGTTAAGGAGGAATTTTGAATGAGTGATCGTCAAGCAGCGTTAGATATGGCGTTAAAACAAATAGAGAAGCAATTCGGTAAAGGTTCAATTATGAAATTAGGAGAACAAGCGGAGCGTAGAGTTTCTACGGTTTCTAGTGGTTCTTTAGCACTTGATGTGGCACTAGGAGTAGGCGGATATCCACGTGGCCGTATTATCGAAATTTACGGACCTGAAAGTTCAGGTAAAACGACAGTTTCATTACATGCAATTGCAGAAGTACAACGTCAAGGTGGACAAGCGGCATTCATTGATGCGGAGCACGCAATGGATCCTGTATATGCACAAAAATTAGGCGTTAACATAGATGAATTACTATTATCACAGCCTGATACAGGGGAGCAAGGATTGGAAATCGCGGAAGCACTTGTACGAAGTGGTGCGGTTGACATTATCGTAATTGACTCTGTAGCAGCTCTTGTACCGAAAGCAGAGATTGAAGGCGACATGGGTGACTCACACGTAGGTTTACAAGCGCGTTTAATGTCACAAGCACTTCGTAAGCTTTCAGGAGCAATCAACAAATCAAAAACAATTGCAATCTTTATTAACCAAATTCGTGAAAAAGTTGGGGTTATGTTCGGAAACCCAGAAACAACTCCAGGTGGTCGTGCGTTGAAATTCTATTCAACTGTCCGTCTTGAAGTGCGTCGTGCGGAGCAATTAAAGCAAGGTAACGACATCGTTGGTAATAAAACAAAAGTAAAAGTAGTGAAAAATAAAGTAGCACCACCATTCCGTGTTGCGGAAGTTGATATTATGTACGGAGAAGGTATTTCAAGAGAAGGTGAAATCTTGGATATGGCTTCTGAGCTTGATATTGTTCAAAAGAGCGGTGCTTGGTATTCTTATAATGAAGAACGCCTAGGACAAGGTCGTGAAAATTCGAAGCAGTTCTTAAAAGAAAATACAGATTTAAGAGAAGAAATTGCCTTCTTTATTCGTGAGCATCACGGAATTAGTGAAGATTCTGGTGCTGAGGGCGCAGAAGATTCAACTCTTCTTGATTAAAAAAATAAAAGACACGGTCTCGTGTCTTTTATTTTTTTATCTACTATTAAGGAGCGTAATACTATAGATAAAAATATTTTTTGACTTCAAATGGGTTGTGTAAAGAAGGATATTTAAATATTTTAAGTAAAGAAATGGGAATTACTAAGGTTTTCCAGTATAATAGGCTCCCTACTTTTTAAATTTAGGTCACATTCAAGGCTGAAGGTAAAGAAAGTAAAAGTAGACAACGCTTGACAATGAAAATTACGATAGATACAATGAGAATGTATATTTTTTCTTATATACGATATACTCTTCTCAAGAAGAGAAGTAATATTCGGAGTAAGGTTTAAATCTTACCGAAATAATAATATGACATTTTAATTGTGAAATGAAGAAAGTCCCTTAAAAAAAGCGGGACGACGGTCTTTGCTGTATGTTGTAATTTAATGTACATGCCGACAGTCTTTTTTCATTCATAGCAAGGGGAGGTGAAATCATGAGTAGTACAGTTTGGATACTCATCTCCATTTTGCTTGCAACAACAGTCGGTGCAGTTGTTGGCTTTTTTGTTCGAAAGTCTATTGCTGAAGCGAAGATTAATGGTGCGGCTAATGAAGCGAAACGTATTCTAGACGAAGCGAATCGTGAGGCTGAAGCACTTAAGAAAGAAGCGCTTTTAGAAGCAAAGGATGAAATTCATACACTTCGTACAGAAGCTGAATTAGAAATTCGTGACCGTAGAAGCGAATTACAAAAACAAGAAAATCGTTTAATGCAAAAAGAAGAGAACCTTGATCGTAAAGACGAAACGCTCGATAAACGCGAGCAGCAGTTAGAGAAGAAAGAGGATTCTCTTGTAGCGAGACAACAACAGATTGAAGAGTTGGAAAGCAAAGTGGGAGAGTTAGTTCAAAAGCAACAAACGGAATTAGAGCGCATTTCCAATCTGACACGCGAACAAGCGAAAGCAATTATTCTTGGTAAAGTAGAAAATGAAGTTTCTCATGAAATCGCTGTTATGGTAAAAGAAAGTGAAGTTCGCGCGAAAGAAGAAGCGGATAAGAAAGCAAAAGAGATTTTATCTCTTGCAATGCAAAGATGTGCAGCTGATCATGTTGCTGAAACAACCGTTTCGGTTGTAAATCTTCCAAATGACGAAATGAAGGGACGTATTATCGGGCGTGAAGGTCGTAATATTCGTACGTTAGAAACGTTAACGGGTATTGACTTAATTATCGATGATACACCAGAGGCGGTAATCCTTTCTGGATTCGACCCAATTCGTCGTGAAACAGCTCGTATCGCTCTTGATAAACTAGTACAGGACGGACGTATTCACCCAGCGCGTATTGAAGAGATGGTCGAAAAATCAAGACGTGAAGTGGACGAGTATATTCGCGAAGTAGGAGAGCAAACAACGTTTGAAGTGGGTGTTCATGGATTACATCCAGATTTAATTAAAATTTTAGGTCGTTTAAAATACCGTACAAGTTATGGTCAAAACGTCTTAAAACACTCTATGGAAGTTGCATATTTAACTGGACTTATGGCGGCAGAGCTTGGCGAGGATGAAAAACTAGCAAGACGTGCAGGTCTATTACATGATATCGGAAAAGCGATTGACCATGAAGTAGAAGGAAGCCACGTTGAAATTGGTGTTGAACTTGCAACGAAATATAAAGAGCATCCTGTAGTTATAAACAGTATCGCATCTCACCATGGTGACACAGAACCAACTTCTATCATTGCAGTTTTAGTTGCAGCAGCAGATGCTTTATCAGCTGCAAGACCGGGAGCTCGTAGTGAAACACTTGAAAACTATATTCGTCGTCTTGAAAAGTTAGAAGAGATTTCAGAGTCTTATGAAGGCGTTGAAAAATCATTTGCAATTCAAGCAGGACGTGAAGTTCGTATTTTGGTAAAACCAGATACAATCGATGACTTAGAAGCTCATCGTTTAGCTCGTGATATCCGAAAACGTATTGAAAATGAACTGGATTACCCAGGACATATTAAAGTAACTGTTATTCGTGAAACACGTGCAGTGGAATACGCAAAATAAAGTGGTGAAACACCACTTTATTTTTTTGTGTTGGAATTGGATAAAATAAAGACAGTTAGTTATATAGCATAAAAGTGAAGCAAACTTATAATAAAGATATTATAAGGAATTTACTTGATGCTATAGCAATAAAAAATGCAGTACATAGAAAGGGTAAGACATATGAGAATATTATTTGTTGGGGATGTAGTAGGATCTCCTGGTAGAGGTATGATTCAACAATACGTACCGGCATTAAAGAAAAAATATACACCTACAGTAACAATCATTAATGGAGAAAATGCAGCAGGTGGCCGTGGGATTACAGAAAAAATATATCGAAACTTTTTAGAGTGTGGGGCGCAGGCAGTTACACTTGGAAACCACGCTTGGGATAATCGTGAAGTATTTGAATTCATCGATGATGCAAAATATCTTGCAAGACCAGCTAACTTTCCAGAAGGAACTCCAGGAAAAGGACTTATCTTTGTGAACTGTAATGGAACAGAAGTTGCAGTTATTAATTTACAAGGACGTACTTTCCTTCCTCCAATTGATTGTCCATTCCGTAAAGTGGATGAATTAATTAATATTGCGAAAAAACGTACGAATATTATATTTGTTGATTTCCATGCGGAGACTACAAGTGAAAAACAAGCGCTAGGTTGGTATGTAGATGGACGTGCTACAGCAGTAGTAGGTACGCATACGCATGTCCCTACAGCGGATAACCGTATTTTACCAAGCGGAACGGCATACATTACAGATGTTGGGATGACAGGGCCGTATGACGGAATATTAGGTATGGACAGAGAAGCAGTATTGAAGAAGTTTTTAACAAACTTACCAGTACGATTTGAAGTAACAAATGGTAGAACGCAATTAAGCGCAGTGTTAATTGATGTGGATCCAAATACAGGAAAAGCAAAGAAAATTGAACGTATTTTAATTAATGACGATCAACCGTTTTTTGAGTAAATTTCCGTTAAATTTTAGATAAGTTATTATATTTTAATTTTTTAGAAAAATTACAGAAATTTAGCAGGAATACGCGCCATTCCTCGTGAATATAAGTTAAAGTGAAATAATTGCTAATACTTTTTAAAGAAACGAGGAGGAAACGCGGAATGGAAATATTAAAAGTTAAAGCAACGTCGGTCCCTAATTCTGTAGCTGGTGCACTTGCAGGTGTTATTCGCGAACGCGGAACAGCAGAAATTCAAGCTATTGGTGCAGGTGCATTGAACCAAGCGGTAAAGGCAGTAGCAATCGCAAGAGGATTTGTAGCGCCTAGTGGTTTGGATCTAATTTGTATCCCAGCGTTTACAGATATTATGATTGATGGCGAAGAGCGTACAGCAATAAAATTAATTGTAGAACCTCGTTAAGTTTAAACAACCTGTTTGCAGTATGCAAACAGGTTGTTTTTATAATGGAGGAATGAAAATGAAAATGAAAATTTTTGATGCTCATTGTGACGTGCTTCTTCAGTTATGGAGTGCACAAGGGAAAAGGAATTTTAAAGATGATTCACAATTACATATTACATTTGAACAGTTAAAGAGAAGAAAAGGAAGTATACAATGTTTTGCTATATATGTACCAGAAACAGTGGCATATGAAAAACGATTTGAAGTAGCATTACAAATGGTAGATATTTTTTATAATGAAATTTTATCCCTACAAGGTGTGAAGTTTATTCAGACAAAAGATGATATTAACATGTTAAAACAGGACGGGATTGGAGCGATATTAACAATAGAAGGATGCGAAGCAATTGGAAAAGATGCAATGAAATTACGGTTGTTGTATCGCCTAGGAGTACGTTCTTTTGGACTAACATGGAATTATGCCAATCTCTTAGCTGATGGTGCGCTAGAGACACGTGGGGCGGGTTTAACGACTTTTGGTAAACATGTTGTACAAGAACTGAATACGTTACATGTATGGACTGATGTGTCTCATTTGAATGAAAGAAGTTTTTGGGATGTTATAGAGATTGCAAAAAATCCTATTGCTTCCCACTCAAATTGTATGAAACTTTGCGAGCACCCACGTAATTTAAACGATGAACAACTTAAAGCTCTTATAAAGCGAAATGGCATGATTGGTGTCACTTTTGTACCGCAGTTTCTAACAAATGAAAAACAAGCGAATGTAGCAGATATAATAAAACATATCGAATATATTTGCTTGCTAGGTGGAGAAAACAATATAGGGTTTGGTTCAGATTTTGATGGGATTGTAGATACAGTTGTAAATGTATCAGCGTATCGAGATTATGAAAATGTAATGAATGAGCTTTGTAAACACTATGCTGCATCTACTGTAGAACGATTTTTATATGATAATTTTGTAGAACATATGAGTTTTTAAATTCTGATTTAAAATTCAGAAAAATTAAAATTAATTCATTTGATTTTATTGCTTTTTTTAAGACCTAATACTAGAATGAAAAACAAAATAGCTTTATACTAAAGATTCAGGGAAATCAGAAGAGGCATAATTTGCGTCCGTTGTAGTTTATTTGCATAAAAAATGCTAAACTATTACTGTAAAAAAATACACTACAATGAATGCAGCCAAAAGGGGTGTAGGAGATGATTAGTCAACTTTCATGGAAAGTTGGAGGCCAACAAGGTGAAGGAATTGAAAGTACAGGAGAAATCTTCTGTATTGCATTAAACCGATTAGGATATTACCTATACGGTTACCGCCACTTCTCATCACGTATAAAAGGCGGCCATACAAATAATAAAATTCGTGTAAGTACAACAGAAGTACGAGCGATCTCAGATGATTTAGATATTTTAATTGCTTTTGACCAAGAAACAATCGATTTTAATTTCCACGAACTACGTCCAGGTGGAATTGTAGTTGCGGATGCGAAATTTAATCCAACAATACCTGACAATACAGATGTAAATCTATATGTGATACCGTTTACAGATATTGCTTCAGAATTAGGCACATCATTAATGAAAAACATGGTTGCTGTTGGAGCATCAAGTGCAGTATTAGGATTAGATGAAACAGCTTATTTAGATGTTGTTGAAGAAATCTTTGGTCGTAAAGGAGAGCAAGTCGTTCAAAAGAATATGGACGCAATTAAACGCGGCTCTCAATATATGAAAGAATTACTAGGTGAGAAAGTAAACATGATGCAGCTTGAAAAAGCTGATGGTAAAAAACGCATGTTTATGATTGGAAACGATGCAATCGCATTTGGTGCGGTAGCTGGTGGTGCTCGTTTTATGTCAGCATACCCAATCACACCTGCATCAGAAATTATGGAATACTTAATTAAAAAATTACCGAAAGTCGGCGGAACAGTAATCCAAACTGAGGATGAAATCGCAGCTTGTACAATGGCAATCGGTGCAAACTATGCTGGTGTTCGTACATTAACGGCATCTGCTGGTCCTGGTCTTTCATTAATGATGGAAGCAATCGGTTTAGCAGGTATTACAGAAACCCCATTAGTAATTGTTGATACACAACGTGGCGGCCCAAGTACAGGATTACCAACGAAACAAGAACAGTCTGACTTAATGGCGATGATTTACGGTACGCATGGTGAAATTCCAAAAATCGTAATGGCGCCAAGTACAGTTGAAGAAGCTTTCTATGACATTGTAGAAGCGTTTAACTTATCTGAAGAATATCAAGTTCCTGTTATTTTCTTAACAGATTTACAGCTTTCGTTAGGAAAACAAACAGTAGAACCACTTAAATTAGATAAAGTGGAAATTCGTCGTGGTAAGCTTGATTTAGAAGAAGAATTACCAGAACGTGAAAATAAAGCATACTTCAAGCGTTATGAAGTAACAGAAGACGGCGTTTCACCACGTGTTTTACCTGGTATGAAAAATGGTGTTCACCATGTTACAGGTGTAGAACATGATGAAACTGGAAAACCATCGGAATCAGCAATAAACCGTAAAGATCAAATGGACAAACGTTTCCGTAAAATGGAGAACTTGAAGTTTAATACCCCTGTTTATAAAAATGTTAAGCATGAAGAAGCAGACGTATTGCTTGTTGGATTTAACTCAACTCGTGGTGCGATCGAAGAGGCAATGACGCGTTTAGAACAAGAGGGTATGAAAGTAAACCATGCTCATGTGCGTTTAATTCACCCGTTCCCAACAGCTGAAATCGATCCACTTGTGAAAAAGGCGAAGCGTGTTGTAGTAGTAGAAAACAATGCAACAGGTCAGCTTGCTAACATTATGAAAATGAATCTTGGTAATGGTGAGAAAATTTCTAGTCTTTTAAAATATGATGGAAACCCATTCTTGCCGAAAGAGATTTACAACGAATGCAAAAAAGGGGTTGTATTAAATGGCAACATTTAAGGACTTTCGTAACAGTGTAAAGCCAAACTGGTGCCCAGGTTGCGGAGACTTCTCAGTGCAAGCTGCAATTCAACGTGCGGCAGCTAACGTTGGCCTAAATCCAGATGAACTTGCTGTTATTTCTGGTATCGGCTGTTCAGGCCGTATTTCAGGTTATATTAATTCATATGGTGTGCATAGTATTCATGGTCGTGCCCTTCCGATTGCACAAGGTGTGAAAATGGCAAATCGTGATTTAACAGTTATCGCTTCAGGTGGTGACGGTGATGGATTTGCGATTGGTATGGGACATACAATCCATTCTATTCGTCGTAATATCGACATTACGTACATCGTAATGGATAACCAAATTTATGGATTAACAAAAGGGCAAACTTCACCACGTAGTGAAGCTGGATTTAAAACGAAAAGCACACCACAAGGTTCAATTGAACCATCACTAAATGTAATGGAAATGGCCTTAACAGCTGGTGCGACATTTGTGGCGCAAAGCTTTTCGAGTGATTTAAAAGAATTAACACAAATTATTGAAGCTGGTATTAACCATAAAGGATTTTCATTAATTAACGTATTTAGCCCATGTGTTACTTACAATAAAGTAAATACTTACGATTGGTTTAAAGAGAACTTAACGAAACTAAGCACAGTAGAGGGATATGATCCATCTAATCGCATGATGGCTATGCAAACTTTAATGGAAAATAACGGTTTAGTAACAGGGTTAATTTATCAAAATACTAAGCAACCATCATATCAAGAACTTGTTAAAGGCTATAGTGAAGAGCCTTTAGTGAAATCTGATTTAAATATGGATCAGAAAATGTTTGATGAGCTTGTTGCTGAATTTATGTAATGTAAGAAAAAAAGGTTGCCGATTTGGCAACCTTTTTTTATGTACAAAAATATAGGGTAGCCTTATTTACTTAGAAAATTCAGAATGATAAAATAATATATAAATCGTTGTATGAAAATGGCAAGTTCATTGCTTATGAAATGTAAGGTAATAAAAGGCCTTTGTATTGTTAAAATTGGCGAAACACGTCATACTATGGTAATGTTTATAGGGATAAAGCAATATGCTTTTGGGTAGGACAACAAGAAATGATAAAAAGGGAATGTCTATTTGCGTGGGGAAGACTTCATTCTTGTGAATGATTAGATTGATTACTCAAGTTTCAAAGGACAAGTTATCTCTCCAGCTATCTAACCATTTTTGAGGTGAGTCTAAGCGCATTAAAATGGACTATAGAGTGTGTATAGTTAAGGGTGAAAGGAGATTACCGATGAACGAGCAACAACGATTAGCAAGTCAACAAGCAAATTCCTCTACGAAAAAAGAAGAGAAAGATTATAGTAAATACTTTGAAAGTGTATATCAACCACCTTCCTTAAAGGATGCGAAAAAGCGTGGGAAAGAAGAAGTTAAAATTGAACGGGATTTTGGCTTACCTGAAGAGTTTCGCAATTTTGGTACAGGAAGAAAGTTCTATATTCGTACATATGGTTGTCAAATGAATGAGCATGATACGGAAGTAATGGCAGGTATTTTCACAGCACTTGGATATGAACCAACTTTTTCAACTGAGGATGCAGATGTAGTTTTATTAAACACTTGTGCAATTCGTGAAAATGCTGAAAATAAGGTGTTTGGTGAGCTAGGCCATTTAAAGTCACTCAAACGAAGAAATCCAGACCTTTTAATTGGTGTATGTGGTTGTATGTCTCAAGAGGAATCTGTTGTAAATAAAATTATGCAAAAAAATCAGCATGTAGATATGGTATTTGGAACGCATAATATTCATAGACTACCGTATATTCTAAAAGATGCGATGTTCTCGAAAGAGACGGTAGTTGAAGTATGGTCAAAAGAAGGTGACGTAATTGAAAACCTTCCGAAAGTACGTCGTGGTGATATTAAAGCGTGGGTAAATATTATGTATGGCTGTGATAAATTCTGTACGTATTGTATTGTACCGTATACACGCGGAAAAGAGCGAAGTAGACGTCCAGAAGATATTATCCAAGAGATTCGTCATTTAGCTGCAAATGGTTATAAAGAAATTACTTTACTTGGACAAAACGTAAATGCATATGGTAAAGACTTTGAAGATATAGAATACGGTCTTGGCGATTTAATGGACGAACTTCGTAAAGTTGATATTGCCCGTATTCGTTTTACAACGAGCCATCCACGTGATTTCGATGATCACTTAATTGAAGTGCTTGGAAAAGGTGGCAACCTAGTAGAACATATCCATTTACCAGTTCAATCTGGAAGTACAGATATGCTGAAAATTATGGCACGTAAATATTCGCGTGAGCATTATTTAGAACTTGTAAGAAAAATTAAAGAAGCAATTCCAGATGTAGTATTAACAACAGATATTATCGTTGGTTTTCCAAATGAAACAGATGAGCAATTTGAAGAAACGATGTCGTTATATCGTGAAGTAGGGTTTGATACTGCCTTTACATTTATTTATTCTCCTCGCGAAGGTACACCAGCTGCAAAAATGAAAGATAATGTACCGATGGAAGTAAAGAAAGAACGTCTTCAGCGCTTAAATACACTAGTAAATACGTTGGCAATTGAAAAGAATAGTCGTTACAAAGGTCAAATTGTAGAAGTGTTAGTTGATGGGGAAAGTAAAAATAATCCGGAAGTACTTGCAGGTTATACTCGTACGAATAAACTTGTAAACTTCGTCGCTTCAAAATCTTTAATTGGTCAGCTTGTGAAAGTGAAAATAACGGAAGCAAAAACTTGGTCTCTTAACGGGGAATTAGTTGAAGAGCCGATTGAGGTGAAATAATAGATGAAAGTATATTCGAAAGATGACATTGTTGAACAAGCGAAAGAATTAGCAAAAATGATTTCTGAAACAGAAGAAGTTGATTTTTTTAAGAAAGCAGAGGCGCAAATTCATAAAAATGAAAATGTAAAGCGCGCAATCGATGAAATTAAAGCACTGCAAAAACAAGCAGTAAACTTGCAACATTACGGGAAATGGGAAGCTTTAAAAAAGGTAGAAGCTGAAATTGATGCATTGCAAGATAAGTTAGACAGTATTCCAGTCGTACAACAATTTAAATCTTCACAAACATACGTAAATGACTTATTACAGTTAGTTGCTAGTACAATTTCTAACAACGTAACAGATGAAATATTAATTTCAACTGGTGGCGATGTACTAAAGGGTGAAACTGGCGCAGCGGTAGAAAGTAAAAAAGGAAATTGTGGTTGTTAAAGAGATGTCATATTGACATCTCTTTTTTTTTGTGGATTAAACGTAAGTTCTTCTCAAAAAAAGAATGACACATTCCGCTATTGTCACGCATATGATTAAGTGAATAGTGATTGAGGAGGGTTACGAATGTCCGAATTTAGAGAGATTATTACAAAAGCAGTGGTTGGAAAAGGACGTAAGTATACAAAGTCAACGCATACATGTGAATCGAATAATGAGCCAACAAGTATTTTAGGGTGCTGGGTAATTAACCACTCGTACGAAGCAAGAAAGAATGGAAAACATGTGGAAATTGAAGGTTTCTATGATGTGAACACTTGGTATTCATTTGATGGAAATACAAAGACTGAAGTTGTAACAGAACGTGTGAACTACACGGACGAAGTAAGTATTGGTTATCGTGATAAAAACTTTTCTGGTGACGATTTAGAAATTATTGCTCGTGTTATTCAGCCGCCAAATTGTTTAGAAGCACTTGTATCACCAAATGGTAATAAAATTGTTGTAACTGTAGAACGTGAATTTGTAACAGAAGTAGTTGGAGAAACGAAAATTTGTGTAAGTGTAAATCCTGAAGGCTGCGTAGAATCAGATGATGATTTCCAAATTGCTGATGATGAATTTGAAGAATTAGATCCGAACTTTATAGTTGATGCAGAAGAAGAGTAATAGAAAGCTAGGGAGAAGTTCTTCCTAGCTTTTTACTTTACATAAGTGGGGCTGAATGAACATGATTCTTTATGAAATATGTTATAATGAAGAAAGACTCCTGAAATAGGAGATAAGAGTGTCCGTGAAATGCGACATATATGAAAATAGATTATCATGTAAGAATTATGGAGGAAAAGTATGACTCAATATACGCCTATGATACAGCAATATTTAAAGGTTAAGGCAGATTATCAAGATGCCTTTTTATTTTTTCGCTTAGGCGATTTTTATGAAATGTTCTTTGAGGATGCTGTAAAAGCAGCTCATGAACTTGAAATTACATTAACGAGCCGAGATGGCGGTAGTAGTGAACGTATACCAATGTGCGGTGTACCGTATCATGCGGCTAAAAACTATATTGAACAACTTGTTGAAAAAGGATATAAAGTAGCTGTTTGTGAGCAAGTAGAAGATCCGAAAACAGCTAAAGGTGTAGTACGTCGTGAAGTAGTACAATTAATTACGCCAGGAACGATGATGGAAGGGCGTACAATTGATGAGAAAGAAAATAACTTCTTAGCCGCATTAACACATTTTGAAGATGGATCATATGCATTAGCTTGTAACGACTTAACGACTGGACAAAATACAGTAACGTTATTGACTGGTTCAGTAGAAGATATTTTATTAGAAGTGTATGCAACTGGTTCGAAAGAAATTGTTGTTGATTCTTCATTTTCTAAAGATGAACTAAACAAGTTAACTGAAACATTGAAAATGACGATTTCGTATGAAGATGCAACGGCAATTCCGGAAGGATTAGAACATCTTGTGAAAAATGTTTCACAAGCAAAATTAATTAAAGCAGTTGGACGTTTATTTAACTATGTAATAAGAACGCAAAAACGTTCTTTAGATCATTTGCAACCAGTAGAAATTTATTATACGAATCAATTTATGAAAATTGATGTACATTCAAAGCGAAATTTAGAACTGACAGAAACACTTCGAACGAAAGAAAAAACAGGATCACTATTATGGTTATTGGACAAGACGAAAACAGCTATGGGTGGTCGTATGTTAAAACAGTGGATGGAACGTCCACTTATACAGAAAGAAAGAATTGAAGAGCGTTTAGAAATGGTTGAAACGTTTGTAAATGATTACTTCTTACGTGAAGATTTAAAGGAAAAGTTAAAAGAAGTATATGATTTAGAACGCTTAGCAGGAAAAGTTGCATTTGGTAACGTAAATGCAAGAGACTTATTACAATTAAGACGTTCATTGCTTCAAGTACCAGCTATTTTAGAAGCAATTAGTTTGTTAGATAACGCTTATGCATCGAGATTAATTCAAGGTGCAGATCCATGTGAAAGCTTAACAGAATTACTAGGAAGAAGTATTCAAGAAAACCCACCGCTTTCGATTAAAGATGGAGATATTATTAAAGATGGTTATAATGACAAGCTTGATCAATATCGTTACGTTAGTAAAAACGGGAAAACGTGGATTGCTGAGCTTGAAAAAAGAGAACGTGATATTACCGGAATTAAATCGTTAAAAATCGGATACAACCGTATTTTCGGTTACTACATTGAAGTAACGAAAGCGAATCTTGCAGCACTTCCAGAAGGTCGCTATGAGCGTAAACAGACGCTTGCTAATGCTGAACGTTTCATTACAGATGAACTGAAAGAAAAAGAAACGTTAATCTTAGAAGCTGAAGAAAAAATTGTACAGCTAGAATACGATTTATTTACAGCACTTCGTGAAGAAGTAAAAGTATTTATTCCGAAATTACAACATTTAGCGAAAGTAATTAGTGAATTAGACGTACTGCAAAGTTTTGCGACAGTTAGTGAAGAAGAACAGTTTGTAAAACCTGTACTGACAACGAAGCGCGAAATCTTTATTAAAGATGGTCGTCATCCTGTTGTTGAAAAAGTATTGAACGGGAAATTGTATGTACCGAATGATTGTATTATGCCAGAGAATATGGATGTCTTTTTAATTACAGGGCCGAACATGTCTGGTAAAAGTACGTATATGAGACAATTAGCACTTGTAACGGTTATGTCGCAAATCGGTTGTTTCGTACCAGCAACAGAAGCAGTATTACCTGTATTTGACCAAATCTTTACGAGAATTGGTGCAGCGGATGATTTAATTTCAGGTCAAAGTACATTTATGGTCGAAATGTTAGAAGCGAAAAATGCAATTGCAAACGCATCAGAAAGAAGTTTAATTTTATTCGATGAAATTGGACGCGGTACATCTACGTATGATGGTATGGCACTTGCACAAGCGATTATTGAACATATTCATGACCAAATTGGTGCAAAAACGTTATTCTCTACGCATTATCACGAATTGACGGTGTTAGAAGAGAGTTTAAATCAACTGAAAAATGTACACGTTTCAGCAATTGAAGAGAATGGAAAAGTAGTATTCCTTCATAAAATTCAAGATGGAGCAGCTGATAAAAGTTACGGAATTCACGTTGCGCAACTTGCGGAGCTTCCAGATAGCCTAATCGCTCGTGCGAAAGAAGTGTTAGCACAGCTAGAAGGACAGGAAGAAATTATTATTCCAAAACGAGTAGAAGTGAAAGTACAAGAAGCTACTCCAGAACCTGTAGTTGTAAAAGAAGAAATAGCAGAAATACAGGAAACGAAAGTAGAGACTGAAGAAGAATCGCAACTATCTTTCTTTGGAGGAGAACAGTCTTCGAAGAAACAAGAAAAGCCTCTGCTAGATCAAAAAGAAACAGCAGTACTGGCGCAAATTAAAAAAATCGATTTACTTGATATGACACCTTTAGAAGCGATGAACGAATTGTATCGCTTACAGAAAAAGTTAAAGAAAGGATGAGTAAGTAGATGGGGAAAATTCGCAAACTCGATGACCAACTCTCTAACTTAATTGCGGCAGGGGAAGTAGTAGAGCGCCCTGCTTCAGTCGTAAAAGAACTTGTGGAAAATTCTATCGATGCGAATAGTACATCTATTGAAATCCACTTAGAAGAAGCTGGGTTATCGAAAATTCGTATCATTGATAATGGTGATGGTATTGCAGAAGAAGACTGTATCGTCGCTTTTGAACGCCATGCAACGAGTAAAATTAAAGATGAAAACGATCTGTTCCGCATAAGAACACTCGGTTTCCGCGGTGAGGCATTGCCAAGTATTGCCTCAGTTAGTGAATTAGAATTAATTACTAGCACAGGTGATGCGCCTGGTACACACCTTATTATTAAAGGTGGAGACATTATAAAGCAAGAGAAGACTGCGAGCCGAAAAGGAACAGATATTACAGTACAAAATTTATTCTTTAATACACCAGCACGTCTTAAATATATGAAAACCATTCATACAGAGCTCGGAAATATTACAGATATCGTGTATCGTATTGCAATGTCACATCCAGAAGTATCGTTAAAACTATTTCATAATGAAAAGAAATTGCTTCATACGTCAGGTAACGGTGATGTAAGACAAGTACTTGCATCGATTTACAGTATTCAAGTTGCGAAGAAGCTTGTTCCAATTGAAGCTGAATCTTTAGACTTTACAATTAAAGGTTATGTAACATTACCAGAAGTAACGAGAGCATCTCGTAATTATATGTCAACGATTGTAAATGGTCGTTACGTTCGAAACTTTGTATTAATGAAAGCAATTCAGCAAGGATACCATACATTACTGCCAGTTGGCCGGTATCCAATTGGTTTCTTATCGATTGAAATGGATCCAATGCTAGTTGACGTTAACGTACATCCAGCGAAATTAGAAGTTCGTTTTAGTAAAGAACAAGAATTGCTAAAGCTGATCGAAGAAACATTGCAAGCTGCATTTAAAAAAATACAGCTTATTCCAGATGCAGGTGTAACAACGAAGAAAAAAGAAAAAGACGAAAGTGTGCAAGAACAGTTCCAGTTTGAGCATGCGAAGCCGAAAGAACCATCTATGCCGGACATCGTTTTACCGACTGGCATGGATGCAAAACAAGAAGAACCGCAGGCTGTGAAACAGCCTGCGCAGCTTTGGCAACCACCGAAGCAAGAATGGCAACCACCACAGTCGCTCGTGAGAGAAGAACAAAGTTGGCAACCATCCACTAAACCGATAATCGAAGAGCCAATTCAAGAAGAGAAATCGTGGGACAGTAATGAAGAGGACTTTGAACTAGAGGAATTAGAAGAAGAAGTTCGGGAAATAAAAGAGATTGAGATGAACGGGAATGACTTACCACCGCTTTATCCAATTGGACAAATGCATGGAACATATATTTTCGCTCAAAATGATAAAGGATTATATATGATTGACCAGCATGCCGCGCAGGAACGTATTAATTATGAATACTTCCGTGATAAAGTAGGAAGAGTAGCGCAAGAAGTACAAGAGTTACTTGTACCGTACCGTATTGATCTATCTCTTACTGAATTTTTACGTGTCGAAGAGCAGTTAGAAGAACTAAAAAAAGTCGGGCTATTTTTAGAACAATTCGGCCATCAATCCTTTATCGTCCGCTCGCATCCAACATGGTTCCCGAAAGGACAAGAAACAGAAATCATCGATGAAATGATGGAGCAAGTTGTTAAACTAAAAAAAGTTGATATTAAAAAGTTACGTGAAGAAGCAGCCATCATGATGAGCTGTAAAGCATCTATTAAAGCGAATCAATATTTAACGAACGATCAAATATTTGCTTTACTGGAAGAACTACGTACAACAACAAACCCGTACACATGCCCGCACGGAAGACCAATTCTTGTGCATCATTCTACTTATGAGTTGGAGAAGATGTTTAAGAGGGTTATGTAGAGTGAATAGATTACATTTCAAAAGGGAGCAACATTTACTGTTGCTCCCTTTTAATATGTAGATTTAATTGTAAACGAGAATATGGTGGAGTAATTTTGTAGTGTATTTCTTGGTTGCGTTAACTTAAATTTATCTATGTATAAAAAAGCGCTGTATACAGCACTTTTTAAAAGGTGCATGAATTGTATCATTACTAACTAAATAACTATGCATGGCCAAATGTTGCTTCTTATTTAGCCAATTGTCATAAGGATCTATACAATTACTTATTTTTATTATTATTAATTTTTTCAGTGTATAGAACTTGCTCTTTATAGTGCTTCTTAATTGGGAAGTTATGTGTACCTGTGCCGTTCTTGAATTTTTTGTCAATGGGGTTCTTTAGAGGAACTGTTGTAGTTTCAGTAAATTCATATGGGTAATTTATTTTAGATTTATCTTCAAACATGAAAATGCCTCCTTTTAGGATCTCCTAAATTCTTTACTATAACATGATATGCATATAGATATTTTTTGGACTAGTTATTTATATAGGTTAATGGAATTTAATTACATAACTAATGAAACATTTTAAAGGAAAACAATTTGAGAAAGAAATGGTATGAATAGATGTTGGCTCCTATTGTTATTTTTTTGTTTAACAGCACAGTGAATTGTGCATATAAATTCATTATAGATTGTTTTTATAATATGGTTTATATGGGGTTTTCCTGATAATATAATGTGGAATATTATAGTGTTATTAGGTTATTAGGAACATCTAATGCTGTTTCATAACTGAAAGGGAATTGAAAAAAAACTGAAACTTTTCTCATAAAAATTCAATCTAACTTGAAAAATGAAAGGAAAATGAAATTTTCCAAAAGATATTCTTTGTTAAGATAAAAAGCATACATACAAAAAGCATTGACATATCTTAAAAATTTATTTTCAAGATATAGTGGGGGAAAAGATGAGATTAGAAAAACAATTAATAAAAAAGATGTATTATGAAACGTTCCTAATGGAGAATGAAACAAAACCAACTCTTGACGTACTTGGACAAGCTTATGTAAACGAAGAAAAAAATGAGATTTCTGATGGGTCTTATATTCGTTTTGCACAAGGTGAATTTTATTATCGTCATCAAGATTTTGAAGCAGCTATTTTTAAATGGGAGAAGGTTAGTAATGAATTAGCACCATGGGCACAAAAAAATATTGCGGATGCTTATTTCGAACTTAATCAATTACCATATGCTGAAAATATTTATACTTCCATTACTACTGATAATAAAATATTGATGACCGAAATTAGATTACAATTACTTTCTCTTTACATTGAGCAAAATAATTTTGATTCAGCTTTCGGTGTTATTAAAGAAGCAGTTTCTTTAAATCCTGATTATCCGAACGTCACAAAAATTGCCCGTTCCTTTTATGAGGAACAGCAAGATTTTGATAGTGCAGTAGAGCTTGCTGTGAATGAGTTAATTCGAATAGAGTCGTATCCGTGGTTTGAGGTGTTAAAAGGATATATCGATAAAGGGTTTACTAAACATATTTCACCAGACTATTTTTATGATGCATTAGCTACATTAAATAATGTAGATCAAGTACAATTTACACAAATGGTTTCAGCACTTTGGAACAGTTATAAAGATGAACCAAATTATTTATTATGGCTTAATACAATAAATGAATTTTTCTTACATATTGAAATACATTCGTCCGATATATGGAACAAAGTTTCTGCTCTTTACGAAGAAACGTACTTTACATTAATTCAAGGTCAATATACGCTTAGACAATTAGACGATATCATACCAAATCTGTTAGCAAACTGGTTAAAGGTAGTCAATCCATCTTATGCTGTATTTCCATCTGCAGCTGTATTGGCATGGGATGAGATTTTCCCTTCCAAAATAGATTCAGCAAATATAGAACATGCGGAAAACTTACTGTCACATTCTATTAATCATGTAAATGGCTTAGAGTACAGCTTACACCTTTTTGAATCTATTACACAGTGGGCACAAAAGCAGAATATAGAAATAGGTCACCGATTTAAATGGTTAGTTGACGAGCTCGCAGATTTAAGAACAAATCGTATTTTAGTAACGGGAACTTCAGGGAACGGAAAAACTACATTTATTAACTCTATATTAGGAGAAAATATATTAGAAAAATCAATTTCAAATGTAGTAGTTTTAAAAAATGATGCTCATATAGAAATAAACGCTATAACAGACTCAGCAATTACAACAACGGAAGATGTCTCTGATTACCATAATATGATGTCTCAGCACCATCAAACATATAGAGATAGAGCGTGTGTTGAATTTAAATTACCATGCAGATTTTTAAATGAAAATAAACTTACATTTGTAGTGACACCTGGCTTTAATAGAAATAACGACACTAGAGATGAAATATTCGAATATTTAAATTCTGTAGACGAATTACTATTCGTATTGAATGCGGATTCACCTTTTACTGATAAAGAACGTGATATTTTATTAAGTATTCAAGAACATACGCCAAATTTACAAATTCATTTTTTATTAAATAAAATCGATAACATTTACAGTGAAGCAGAAGTGAAAAGGGTATTACATGATACGGCAACGAGAATAAACACATATTTCCCGTATGCGAGAATTTTCCCTTATTCCTCGTTATATACAAGTAGTCAACAATTAAATGGTTTAACTGAGTTTATTCATTTTAACTTTAATCATAAAAATATCGATGCAGAACGTACTGAAAAGTAATTATTTTTCATTCGAAAAACAATTACATATCTTTTGGATAAACGTGTTGAGAAAGAAAATAACCTGGTGGATGCTATTAATTGGAATGAAGATATGCTAGTGAAACTAAACGGTAGCATTAATAACCTTACTGCATTTGAAAGGGAAAAAATTCATTTCATTACACAATCATATCGTTCAATGAAGACTGAAATTACAAATGATCTTACCGAAAATATTCCGAAGATATTAAAGAGCTGTTCTAATTTAATTAGTGAAGAAAGTGATTTCGGGCACATGGATACGGAACTAAATAAAGCAATGAATGAAAGAGTGCATAAATATTTAGAACAAACTGTATTACCTAATCTTGCTCTTTCTATGCAAAATTGGATTGCAACTTCTAATAATGAGCTTCTTCAAAGTCAAACGTATTTAGAAGAACTTAGTGAAGGGCTTAATTCACTATTTGGAGAAAATAAAATACAGTTAGAATGTGACTTTAAAGTGCTTGATGACTGGCGCAGAGATACTGACAGGATGACGACTAGAATACAAATGGATGAAGTAAATATTTTACGTCGATTTACGCCAGCACAATTTTTACTAAAAAGTGCCGGTAAATTATTTGGAGTTCTTCCTAAAAATAAATCTATGCTATATAACAAATATAAACAGTATGTAGAAAATGAAGATTATACTGAAGTAACGGCTTCTATTATGAAGAAATTTTTCTTGCAATTTGAGCTGTTTGAAAACACACAAGAGAGGGATATTCATATATTCTTTAGGAATCCATTTAACTCCTTAAAGCAAGCTGTAGAAAATACGCAATTAGAAATACAAGAAAAACAAGAGATGTTACATAAAATGAAATCAAATCCTGAAGTTTATCATGATTCTATCATGCTCTTTGAATTGAGATTGCGTCAATGTGAAGTAATTTTAAATATAGGTGATGATAATACCTATACAGATGTAGCTTTAGAAACAAGTGTAGAATAAAAGTAAAAGGGAGCAACTGTAATAAGTTGCTCCTTTTTCATATAGATTATTTTTCTGTTTCTTTAATTTTAGTTTGTACTTCGCCAGTTTTAATTTTATTGCTTTCTGAGAAACGTAATAAATCGCCTTCAATAATTTTGTCAGACATTCGTAATTCATTTTGTGCACGTTTAATGAGGGCTTGAGCTTCTTTTTTTGGTAAATCTACAATTTCACCTGTTATACGGTCGTAGAAAGTGTTGTTTTTGTATGCATACTTATCTGTAACGAAGCTACCATCACGTAAAACAACAAAGCCAGTATATTCATCTGAAAACATATCATGGCCAAAACGGATATCATTCGTAGAATCAACACCTAATAAATTTAGAATCGTAGGTTTCATATCGATTTGTCCCGTAGGCTTTGAAATAGTTTGACCTTCTGTTTGTCCAGGAATATGAATATATAAAGGTGTACGTTGTAAATTTAAAGTATCAAATTCTGTTATTTGATCTTTTTCTAAAAACTGTGCCATTGCACGATTATGTTTTTCGGAAATTCCATAATGATCACCGTATAACACAATAATAGAATTATCGTAAAGCCCCTCGGCCTTTAGACGTTCAATAAATTTTTTAATGGATTCGTCTAAGTAACGTGCTGTTACGATGTAACGATCAAATACGCCATTACCAGAGTTGTATGGTTCAATGAATTTTGTATCTTCATCATACGTAAATGGATAATGGTTTGTTAAAGTAAGGAAACGAGCATAGAATGGTTGATTAACAGTTTTTAATATATCTACTGATTGATCAAAGTATTCGATATCTTTTAATCCCCAATTTAAATTTGTTTCTGGTGTAATTTTGTAATCAAGCTCATTATAGTAACGATCATAACCAAGAGCAGAGTACATGATATTACGATTCCAAAATGTTGCGTTATTCGCATGGAATACAGAAGTGAAATAACCTTGCTGACGTAAAATTTCTGGAGTTGCAGTATAATCATTGTTACCGTGTGTGAAGAATACAGCTCCTCGATTTAATGGATACAACGACGTATCGATTAGAAATTCTGAATCGGATGTTTTCCCTTGACCAGTTTGATGGAAAAAGTTATCAAAGTAATAACTTTCATTTATGAATTCATTTAGGAATGGTGTAACTTCTTGCCCGTTCACTGATGCGCCTATTAAGAAGGTCTGCAAGGATTCAAGAGTGACGACAATTACGTTTTTTCCTTTCGCTGCACCAAACATATTAGGGTTTGGCTCGCTTTGATTTGCTTTTACGTAGTTTTCAGTTTCTTGTAATTTACTACTATCAGCAAGTGCTTTTTGTGACCCAGCTTTTACTTGCAGTGTTAAGTCATATACTTGGTGAGTATATAAGCCTAAATTTTTGACAAGCATGACTCGGTCGAATGATCTTGTTAATAATTCAGGGCGCTCTTTTTCTGCAAGATGTAGATTCGCAAAGAATACACCAATCGTTAAAAGAAAGTATAACAAGCGCGTAGAATGAGTTACACGTTCTGTTTTAAAGACCAATGATTTCTTTTTTAATAAAATAAAGAAGAAAACAATGTCTACGAATGCGAGTATAATTTTGTAGTTTAATATTTCTATAATACTGCCGCCTAATTGGCCAAAGTTTGAGGTTTGTCCAAGTACTGGTAATGTAACGAAATCACTATAAAAATCATAGAACATTACATTTCCAACAAGCACGATTGTTAATAAGAAATTAATACAGAGCGCTATATAATTTCGCTTTTCACCAGTTGCAAATAATGCTAATCCAACAAATGCTAATGATGCGGCTAGAGGGCTAATAAACAAAATGAGCTCTTGCGTTGAAGACTCGATTTTTAAATCAAAACTGAATCGCGTAATAAGATATGTTTTTAACCATACTGCTAAAGCCATTATTATAACAAAACTTATATTTTGCATTTGTAAATTTATTTTGTTCTTCATTTTTACACCTTCTTTATATAATTTATTTAACTAAAGTTATATATTATGTTTTTATAACTATTAGACTGTAATGAACCATTTAGACTTTGTTTTCTAAAGGGAATAATTTGAAGTATTCATATATATACAATGGGGATTTTTAAAGCGTAGTAGCATAAATATAACTCTTTTTTGAGAAACAGGCAGAAAAAGTCATAGTTGTAGTGAAATTGACTTATAGACATCCTACCATATTAAACACTATGATGATGTTACAAAATATCGAACAAATAAAAGTGAAAATGGATAGAGACTTTTAAAACTGTTGACATTCAATTTATTAGAATTGAATGCCAATCGTTTTAAATATACAGTTATATTACATATGTATTTTGTAAAATCCCGATTTTTTGTCGGTTAATCATTAGCAGGGAAGGATAGGGGTCTTATTAATATACTTTTACTATATATAAGTAAAGTGTTTTGAAATTGAAAATATTTGACTGATATTTTAATGATAGAAATTAAATGTCAGATAAGTACTTTCCAACATACAGACCACTTGCAGCTGCTTGAGATAATGAATGCGTAACGCCTGAACAATCTCCAATTAAAAATAGCCCATGTATACTAGTTTCAAAATGATTATTAATTTTTATCGTAGGAGCATAGAACTTTCCATCAATTCCATATAGTAAAGTATGTTGATCGATAGGCTCCTGTATAAATTGTTCTAAGCGTAATAAAAATTCTTTTAGCCCTTCAATATATGATTGAGGAATTTCTTGATTCAAATCTCCATAATCCCCCTGTAGTGTAGGCTGTATACGATTATGCTCCATGCTGTTTTCCACCGTAGGTTGTTTCTTTAGTAAGTCCTCTAAGCGCTGTATAACAATCCGATCTCGTCCTTGGTTAATGCCTTCAATAATTGAACTTGCGTATGCATTTGCTTCTTTGAGAGTTGGAAAATAGCGAGGAATAAATAAAGTGAAATTTAAGTTAGAAGTGCCAGTTCCTTGTTCCCGAAAATTTTGACCGTCAGGCATAACTAAACCTTCTTCGTACTTTCGAATGATGCGGCCTTGTGGATTCATACAGTAAGTAGTTGCTGTGAAATGCTCACCTTGATAAGAAAGTTTTGTTTCAAAAGTATCTTTTAATATAGAACGTAATTGATGTTCTTTCATTTCTACTCTAATTCCTAAATCTACACGTGTTTGCTCCTGAGAAATATTTAGGGAACTGCATATTTCTTTTAACCAATCGGCCCCAGAGCGCCCAGTTGCAAATACAAGTTGCTTAGTTTGAACTGTTCCTTGATTTGTCTCTATTGTAAAATGATCTTCCTGTTTCAGAATATGTTGTACATCTATATGAAATTGGATCTTTATTTTCGTCAGTAAAAATTCATAGAGCTGCTGAAAAATGTTACTGGAAAGTGTAGTACCAAGATGTCTTACTTCTGTTGTTAGCATTTGTAAACCACACGCTTCAGCTCTCTTAGTGAGACTTGAATTTTCAGTAGAATATTTTGAAACCGAACTTCCACCAAACTGACATAGAATTTCATCTACTTCAGCCATGAGTTGTATAAAACCCTCTTTACCGACTTTTTTCTCAAGTTCTCCGCCAAATCCGTTTGTATAATTAAATTTCCCTTCAGATTTTCCTAAACCACCAAACCCGAAATATTTATCACATGTAGTACAATTACACACTTTTCCTTCGTCTAAAGGACAATGGCGATCTTCTAGCGCTTTACCTTTATCAAGAATTAAAACTTTTTTGTTACTTTTAGCTAGTGAATAAGCCATAAAAATGCTACTTACTCCAGCGCCGATAATTGTAACATCATACATATTCTTCCACCTGCTAACGAATAGTTTGTTTTTTATTTTTCTAGTGTATAACAATTTTATGAAGTTAAGAAATAGCTTTTATTAATAAAGTGGGAGTTTTTGAACTTGATGCTTTATTAATTTCTACGAGTGGCGGAGTAAATACAAAAATTTTTATTTGAAAGAAGAAATAGTTTAAAAAATAACTATGTCATATGATTAATAACATCTTACATAGAAAAAAAACAGACCTTTTAAGTGAAGAGGTCTGTTAATGATTTTAAATCTTATTTAGCAAACACATGATTACCAATTACTGCTACTGTCTGACGTGTCGTAATCCACTTGTCTGTTGATGTTTTTGGATTGTAGAAATAAAGCCAGTCAGAATGTACTCCATTTGTGGAGATAGCCTCTTCTACAGCCATTTTTGCTTCTGCGCTTGCAGGCTGATTAATTCTTCCATCTGTAACAGGAGTAAATGCATATCCGTATTTAATAGGTTCATAAATAACGCCTGTTATTGTATTTGGAAAACCTTTTGCATTTACACGATTTAGTATAACTTTCGCTACTGCTACTTTTCCTTTATAGGATTCGCCACCTGCTTCAGCGGTAACTAAGCGTGCCATTAAGTCTTTTTCTTTTTGTGAAATACTTGAGTTGATTTTTAAATGTTGTCCTGTATAAAGCTTGTTTCCGATTGTATTGTTAATTTGTTTTATAGATTGGACAGTGACATTGTAACGCCTTGCTATCGTTTCTAATGAATCTCCCGGTTGTACTTGATAAATAATTTGTCCAGAAATGTTCGCAGGCTTGGCGTTTTGAGGAACAGTGATTTCATTTGATTTCACGGACCCTGGAATATGTAACTGTTCGCCAATAAAGGTTTGATCGTTTCCTTTATTATTAGCCTGTTTAATGGATTGTATTGAAACTCCGTATTGTTTACTAATGCCCCAAAGTGTATCGTTCTTTTTTACTGTATGAATGGTAGAAGCTTCAGCTGTGCTTTGACTACATACGAATGTAATTGCAGCTGCAGATAAAGGGATTATATGTTTTAGTTTTAGTAATTTCATTGTAAATCCTCCTAAGAAAAAATTAAGGTGAAACTATTAAGTAATGTAGTTTGAAATGTATATATGCGTAATATATTAATGTAAGTATATTAGCACATATAAAATAAATAATCACTATAAGTTTCATATTCGTGTAGTGTAGAGTCCGAATATGAAATATTGCATATGAAAATACATTGAAGTTCATATTTCTGATTACTATAATCTATTTAGTAGAAAGGGAATACGTTATAGAAACGAAATCATTATAGATTAATATAATGATTAATTATTAATAGGAGGATTAATGCAATGGAAATATTTCAAAAAATGTGTGCGTCAACTGTAATCATTACAACACTTTTAGGAACAGGGGGTACTATCAATAGTGTACATGCTGATTCTATAGAACAGCAGATTAAATCAGGGATAGAACAAGAAACAGATAAGCAAATCATTGTAAAATTTAAAGCGGATTTGGATTTGCCATATGAAGATGGTATTGAAAAACAAATACAATCTCAAACGAATGATAAAGTAATAAAAGATCTTTTGACAGAATATCCAGATGTAACATTTACTCGTTTATTCACATCTGTAAGCCCGGAACAAATACAAAACGTAACTACTCAGCTTAGTTAGGAAAAAAGGCATGCCAAATACATGCTTTCAGTTCGAAAACATGAAAAAGAAAATACTCCAATAAGAGAAAGAATCTATATAAAATAGAGAAATTCTCTTATGAAGTCGTGATATTCCAGGGAACCGTTCCGGTTTCTATAATTTGTCCTATCGCTTGTAAGACAGATTGTTTTTGTTTTTTCATGGTACTCATAAAGCTCCGTATCTGACAAAAAGATTCTGCGCCTTTCTTACTTCGGAAAGTCCCAGACACTTTCTGTTTTACTTTCGTCATTCGAATATCCCGTTCCGCTTGATTGTTATCAAATGGAATGTCTGGATGTTCTAAAAATGCTAGAATTCTGTCAGCATATTTGACGAAGCGATTCCATAAATTTTGAGCAGGTGTTTGCTTTCTTTTCTTTTTTAATTCTGTAGAAAAGACTGGCTGTTCTTTCAATATGGCTTGATAGACAGTAAACAGATGCTGTTGTTCCGCTTTTGGCAGGTTTCCTTTGTATTGATTTTTCAGCGTTAACGCTTGCGTTAGAAATTTCTGCATCTGTTGAGCCCATTTTTGTCCCGTACTATCTATAATTCCTTGCAAATCTCGTAAGAGATGAGCATTACATAATACATGACGACAATCTGTATACGCATCATACGATTTCCAGCCATCATGCATCGCAATTCCAGAAAAAGAAGGTAAAATTTCTCCCGCATCCATTGCTTCTTTTCCACGTTTTTGATGAATATGTTGCAATGTCACCTCCGGTGTACTGGCAGTATGTAACCATTGTGTTTTATTTTCTACTCGCATACCGGTTTCATCAAAATGGACAACAGGAGACTGAAGAATCTTGTCTTTTACTTCTTTGAGAAAAGGCTGCAATTGAGCCGAAAAACTGTTTGTATGATTGACTAACGTTCCTTCACTGATAGAATGCCCAAAACAATCTTGAAAGAATTCTTTCGTTCGTTTTAAAGAAAGACACTGATAATGCGTTAAATAGGGAATCAGTCTTTTTATATTTGGGCCATATTGAACAGGACGAGAGACAGTAGAAGGAAACTGAGATTCTTGGATAGAATGGCAATGTGGGCATTCTTTTTGTTCCACTTTATGTTCTGTCACTTCTATCTGGATAGGTGGTAAATCATACACTTGGCGAATGCGGTATCCTTTTACAGGTTCGTGGTTTAAGGACGTGTTACAACAAGTACAATGCGTAGGAGAATAGATAATCGTATGATCTGGAGTCGTTGTCAAATGAAGCGTATGTCCTTTGTGGCCCAACTGGCCACCGGTTTGACGCTGGGATGATTTGCGCAAACTTTTTGTAATAGGTTTACGCAAACCATCTGTAGAAGGTGGTTTATGACTATTTGTAGAGTTTTTTTTTGAACGATTTTCTAATACCTCTATACGCTCTTTTAAATTCTGTATTTGACTTTCTAATTGATGAACAAAATCGCAAATAGCTTGAGGTCCCCTTTGGTAGACAGCTAGAATCTCTCGTTTTTTCAACACAACTATCACCTCCTTGTATGATATATCTAGTATTCACACAAAAAGTACATATCAGACTAGTAAATTAAAAAAGCCTCCGTGAGGAAGCTGAGTAGTTACTACAAAACCTTGAAGTGAAAGCACCTAATCATGTATCTACAAGTTTATTAAACTACTATATTCTGCAAAATCAAAATAGTGGGTATGAAGAAGAAATAGTAGATAAGTTAAAGGCATCTTCTTTAATAGAAGATGCGTATATGAAGAAACAAGAGAAAATAATGCCACCTGAAGTGCAATCATCAAGTGTAGCTCTTAATCCTAGTAACAATCCTAGATTTAAAAAACAAGGTTATCTTGAAGCGGCCCCATACGGTATTAATGCGCCTTTCGCCTGGGGAATTCAAGGCGGTAATGGAAATGGTATCACTTTTGTTGATATGGAATACGGATGGTTATTAAATCATGAGGATTTATTACATCAAAAAATTGAGTTAATGTCTGGAAGAAATATAGATCAGCATGTCGGTCATGGGACGTCTGTACTAGGAATTGTATCCTCTGAGGACAATGAAGTTGGGAATATTGGGATTGCGCCAAAAGCGAAAGCAAAGGTTATCTCTCAAATAAGAGATAATGGACAGTATAATACGGCTGATGCAATATTAAGCGCTGTAAATCAGTTAGAAGCTGGGGATGTTTTATTGTTAGAGGCACAAGCATCTTTCGATGGATATGGTGATAAATATTTACCTGTTGAAGTACAACCAGATATCTTTGATGCAATTCGTGCTGGTACAGATAAAGGGATTGTAATTATAGAGGCCGGAGCAAATGGGTGGAATGATTTAGACCAGTTCAAAGATAGAAAAGGTAAGCAAGTCTTAAATCGTAATAGTAAAGATTTTAAAGATTCGGGTGCAATTATGGTAGGAGCTGGCTCTTCATCTTTCCCTCATGAACGTATGTGGTTTTCGAATTATGGAAGCCGTATTGATGTGTACGGATGGGGAGAAAATGTAGATACAACTACAGCCGAGCAAAGTAGAAGTGCTGTAAATCTTTATACTTCAAGCTTTAGCGGAACATCTAGTGCTTCGCCAATTATTGCTGGGGCAGCGACTTTAGTACAAAGCATTGCTAAAGAAAATTTAGGACAACCATATAGACCAAGTGAACTAAGAGCAATATTAAGTAACCAGAGCACAGGAACAAAATCTAAAGATCCATATGCAGATAAAATTGGTGTTTTACCAGATTTGAAGTCTATACTAGCAAACTTAGGCTATGAACAAAGAAAACCAAACGGTGGGAATGAATTACAAGTAACAGAAAATGAACCAAATAATGAGCCTAGACAGGCAAATAAAGTTAACTTTCATACACCGGTGAAAGGAACGCTACATAATAGTGATAGAGTAGATGTATTTACTTTCCAAATTGATTCGCCGGAAAATATTAATATTTCTCTACTAAATGAACAAAATATTGGAATGACATGGGTACTTCATCATGAATCAGATTTAAATAACTATGTAGCATATGGTGAAAATGAAGGCAATGTAGTTAAAGGAACTTATAATGCAAAGCCAGGTAAATATTATTTATACGTCTATAAATATGAGAATAAAAATGGTTCATACGTATTGAACATAAAATAAGTAAAAGGAACTTCAGATGAAGTTCCTTTAAATTTTTCTAATTTAGTATATGTGAATGATTTTTTAACTTTACTTCTATGCAATATTTCATATTGATGAAATGTTATTTATTTTTTCAGAGCTAGCTTATATTATATTCAATAAGTTTGATATAAAAACAGAAAGAGAGAGGGATAATAATGAGCAATAAGAAGTTAATTTTGAAATTATTCATATGTAGTACAATATTTATCACATTTGTATTTGCTTTACATGATAAGAGAGTAGTTGCAGCTAGCTCTGTTAATGAGCTTGAAAATTTGTCAAAATGGATGCAACCTATACCTGATAATATCCCGTTAGCACGAATTTCAATTCCAGGAACACACGATAGTGGGACGTTCAAGTTGCAAAATCCGATTAAGCAAGTATGGGGAATGACGCAAGAATATGATTTTCGCTATCAAATGGACCATGGAGCTCGCATTTTTGATATAAGAGGACGTTTAACAGATGATAATACGATAGTTCTTCATCATGGGCCATTATATCTTTACGTAACACTGCATGAATTCATAAATGAAGCGAAACAATTTTTAAAAGATAACCCGAGTGAAACAATTATTATGTCTTTAAAAAAAGAGTATGAGGATATGAAAGGGGCAGAAGATTCATTTAGTAGCACGTTTGAAAAAAAATATTTTGTTGATCCTATTTTTTTAAAAACAGAAGGAAATATAAAGCTTGGAGATGCTCGTGGGAAAATTGTACTACTAAAAAGATATAGTGGTAGTAATGAACCTGGAGGATATAATAATTTTTATTGGCCAGATAATGAGACGTTTACCACAACTGTAAACCAAAATGCAAATGTAACAGTACAAGATAAATATAAAGTGAGCTATGATGAGAAAGTAAAATCTATTAAAGATACGATGGATGAAACGATGAACAATAGCGAGGATTTAAATCATCTATATATTAATTTTACAAGCTTGTCTTCTGGTGGTACAGCATGGAATAGTCCATATTACTATGCTTCTTATATAAATCCTGAAATTGCAAACTATATAAAACAAAAGAATCCTTTGAGAGTGGGCTGGGTAATTCAAGACTACATAAATGAAAAGTGGTCACCATTATTGTATCAAGAAGTTATAAGAGCGAATAAGTCATTAATAAAAGAATAAAGATGATGAGAGTAAGAAGCGATAAAATATATCGCTTCTTTTTCTTTTCCAATAACCAACAATATAAATTGTACTTTTATAATAGAAAAAAATAAAAACATAAGATATAATCATACATATAAAATTTGTACCTATAAATTTTATATGTATGATTGAATTTGATTTGTTGTAATGAAATGGAGGTATATACTATGAAGTTTCCACATGATTTTTTATTCGGAGCTGCTTCAGCTTCTTATCAAGTAGAAGGTGCATGGAATGAAGATGGAAAAGGTGTTACGAATTGGGACGAGTTTTCAAAAATTCCTGGCAAAACATACAATGGAACAAATGGTGATGTAGCTGTTGATCATTATCATCGATATAAGGAAGATGTTCGCTTAATGGCTGAGATGGGATTAGAATCGTATCGTTTTTCTATTTCTTGGGCGAGAATATTGCCGACTGGAGATGGAAAGGTAAATGAAAAAGGGATTGAATTTTATAACAACTTAATTGATGAATGTTTAAAATACGGGATTGTGCCGTTTGTCACTTTATATCATTGGGATTTACCATTACCGTTAGAAAAAGATGGTGGATGGACGAATAAAAGAACAGCAGAGGCTTTCGTAAAATATGCAGAAACTTGTTTTAAGGCATTTGGTGACAGAGTTAAGCATTGGATTACTTTTAATGAGACCGTAATGTTTTGTGGATTAGGTTATTTAAAAGGTGCACATCCACCAGGAATACAAAATGATGTTCCAAAGTATTTTCAAGCTACTCATTATGTATTTTATGCACACGCGAAAACAGTTGCGGTGTACAAGCAGCTGAAACAATATGGTGAAATTGGGATTACACATGTTTTCTTACCAGCTTATAGTGTGGATGATCAAAAAGAAAATATACAAGCAGCAAATCATGCGAATGAATATGAAACGTATTGGTATTATGATCCAATTTTAAAAGGCGAGTATCCGTCTTATGTTGTACAACAATTAAAGGAAAAAGGATGGACTCCTAATTGTACGGTTGAAGAATTAGAAATCATTAAACAAAATGCAGAAGAAAATGATTTTATTGGCTTGAATTATTATCAACCAATACGAGTAGAAAGATACGATATGGATATAAAGAGTGAGGAACATTCTCGAGAAAACTCAACGCTTGCTCCAGGTAACTCTTCTTTTGATGGTTTTTATCGAACAGTTAAAATGGATGATAAAACATATACAAAATGGGGATGGGAAATATCTCCCGAAGGTTTCTTAGAGGGATTGCATATGTTGAAAGCACGTTACGGTGACATAAAGATGTATGTAACGGAAAATGGACTTGGTGATGAAGATCCGATCATTGACGGAGAAATTGTAGATGTTCCGAGAATTAAATTTATTGAAGCGCATTTAAAAGTAATGAAGCGTGCAATTGAAGAGGGAATTAACTTAAAAGGTTATTATGCATGGTCAGTGATTGATCTTTTAAGTTGGTTAAATGGATATAAAAAGCAATATGGCTTTATTTTTGTCGATCATAATGATAACTTAAAACGTAAGAAGAAACTTTCGTTTCATTGGTATAAACGTGTGATCGAAACGAGAGGGGAAGAGTTATAACAGATAAAAGAGTATTTTAGGAGAAAGTGTATGAGTGCAAAGTATAAACAAATTGCAGATGTGTTAGAGCAAAACATTCGAGATGGGCTTTTTAATGAAACGAAAAAACTACCTACAGAAGAAGCGTTGATGAATCGATTTGAAGTAAGCCGTAATACGATACGTAAAGTAATTAGTCAGCTTGTGAATAGAGGTTATATTTTTCAAGTGCAAGGTAGTGGCATGTTTTTACGCGAAACTTCTGTAACAGATTACATTAATTTAGGAAGTTTACGTGGATTAACGAAAAATCTTGTTTCACAAAATATTGAAACGAAAGTGTTAGAGCTTGAAGTAATAGATGCGGACGAAGAGATAGCAAAGCAGATGCAATGCGAAGCTGGAACTAGGTTGTATTTTTTGAAGCGTTTAAGAATTGTAGATGCTAAACCATTCTCTATTGAAGTAAGTTATTTCAAAAAGGATATTATTCCATATTTGAACGAAGAAATAGCATTAAGCTCTGTATACAGTTATTTCATTGAAGATTTACGATTAAATATTGGTTTTGCTGATAAAGTTATTAGTTGTGAAAAAGTAAATAAAGAAAATGCACAGTTTTTAGAATTAAATGAAGGTGATCCGGCGCTTCTTATTGAAAATACAGTGTATCTTGTAAATGGAACAATTTTTGAGTTATCTCAGTCGATGTTTCATTATGAAAAGGCGAAACTTTTAAATCGAATTAATTTTAAATGAAAAATTATTGTGTGAAAAAAGCAACTGGTCCTAAGTGATCAGTTGCTTTTTATTTTTTAAGTGGATGAGCAAAAAAACACGAAAGTGGTTGGTCCGCTTTTTGCAAACATCTATTATGATAAGAGAAGAAAGGTAGTATGTTATCAACGTTTTAAAGAGGAAGGTTTTTATGTAAGTTCTTTAATTAAAATAGATGGGTCTTAGAGAGGTGAAAAGACAATGAGTTTTGCAATTTCACTAGTCGTTATTATTGTAATTGTATCGCTATTTGGGACTGTACTAGTTGCAAGAAACGTGGAGGAGAATTACGGTAAGTCTACAAAAAGAAATGTGAAAAACTTATCTGCAATCTATATTCTTCTTCTTTTTGTTCTACTAGTTGGGGTAACATGGTATGCGGTAATGATTTAATAGTTTGTAAAAGAACTGAAATGAGAGTATGAAGTTGGAATTTCAGAAGCTATTGAGTAATCAGAAAGAGAACCATTTTGGATATATCCATTTACGGATAAGAAAATGTGACTAATTAATACTATTTTTACGGTGAATACTGTTAGTAAAAAATGAGGATAGTTCGTTTTGAAAGGAGGGAACTATATGGAATGGAAACCAAATCGTGCAGATAAGACACCTGTATATAAACAAATTGCAGATTATATTGAAAGAGGCATTTCTTCAGGCGAATTTCCTTCTGATAGTAAGTTACCTTCTGAGCGTATGTTAGCAAAGGAATTACAGGTGAACCGGAGTACAATAGTAGCTGCGTATGAAGAATTAAAATCACTTGGAGTAGTAGAACGGCAAAAGGGAAGCGGAACACGGGTCAATACAGACATATGGGGTGTCTCACATAAACGAATACCGAACTGGGGTAGGTACGTGGAGGATGGATCGTTCTTACCTAACGTACCACTCGTTCAACAAATTCGAACGGAAACACAAAAAGATGATTTAATTAATTTAGCAAGTGGTGAACTGTCACCAGAATTAATTCCAAGTGATAGATTTCGAACAATTTTGTCGGAGAAAACATTTATGGAAAATCTCGGCTATGACCATCCACTTGGAAATGAGATGTTGAGAAAAACAATTGCAGCACATGTTCAGCAATATAAACAAATTGAAGCAGATTCAAGCTCTATTCTTATTACATCTGGAGCACAACAGGCGCTTAATCTTATCGTTCAATGTTTATTAAAACCTGGCGATGCGATTGCGATTGAAGATCCTTCGTATTGTTTTTCGCTTCCAATGTTTAAATCGGCCGGTTTAAACATATTTCATTTACCTGTTGATGAGCATGGAATGAATCCAGATGACTTAATCGATTTGCACAAAAAGCATCGCATTCGTATGGTATTTTTGAATCCAGATTATCAGAATCCGACGGGTACTGTGCTTTCATTAGCGAGACGTAAAAAAATTTTAGAACTGTCTTCTGAGTTCGGTATACCAATTGTAGAAGATGATCCGTATAGTTTAATCTCTTTTAATGGAGAAGTGAACCCAACATTAAAATCAATGGACCAAAATGGAAATGTTCTTTATATAAGTTCACTATCAAAAATTGTTGCATCAGGATTACGTATTGGATGGGTAATTGGTCCTACACGCGTAATTGAGCGTTTAGCAGATGCAAAGCAACAAGTTGATTTTGGCCATAGTGTATTTACGCAGTGGGTAGCAAATCAATTTTTAGAATCAAAGGATTTCCATACACATATTACGATACTTCGTGGACAATTGAAGCAAAGAAGAGATGAATTAATTGCAGAGCTTGAAGGAACATTGGGAGAACGAGTTGAATGTTTCGTGCCAGAGGGTGGAATACATGTATGGTGTAAAGTAACAGGAAAGTTTGATGAATATCACTTATTAGGTGAATCTATACGGAATGGTGTCGCATTTGTTCCGGGCAGTGTTTTAGGTTCGAAAAATGAATATATACGATTTACGTTTGGTAGAGCGAATATAGAACAAATTCAACTTGGAATTAAACGGTTTGCCGACACGCTAAATGAGATTTCATAATATGGATGTGTGATAGTGAAATGAGGGAAAGAAATGAAGTACGTGACGCTTTTACTTCAAGTAGGCGTGCTATATGTATTTAGCCTAGTGGGTACGTGGATTCAGGAAATATTCCATCTATCAATACCGGGGAATTTAATAGGGATGTTAATACTGTTCCTGCTCCTTTCCACTCGCGTTTTACCGTTAAAATGGTTTGAGTTAGGTTCGGAAAAGTTAATCGTATTTTTACCGTTATTTTTAATCCCTTCGACAACAGGGCTCATGGAATACGGGTCTTTTCTTTTCAGTAAGGGAAGTATTATATTCCTTTTAGTAGTTGCAAGTACTGTAGTAACTTTGATTGTTTCAGGGTATATAAGTCAATTATTAGTCACATCAAAAAAATAAAATCGACAAGGTGCACGATTCAAATGGTCTTAATTATTATTACTGTAGCAATTTATTTCTTGGCGACAAAGCTATATAAAAAATTTACGTTTGCATTTACGTTACCAGTGTTAACAGTTACGGCAATTATGATTTGTTTATTTTTGATTTTTGGTATTTCTCATCATGAGTATAGGGAAAATGGGGGAAACATTCTTTCAAGCTTATTGAGCCCTGCAATTGTAGCATTGGCCATACCTCTATTTAAAGAGCGAAAGATACTGATGAAAAATTTTTCATCGATACTAATCGGAGTAGTGATAGGTATAGTGGCTGTAACGAGCATGAATGTAGTGATTGGCGGAATTTTAAATATAGATAAGGAACTTATATTAACTACTTTACCACAGGTAGCGACAATGCCAATTGCCCTTTCAATAGCGGATCAAATTGGTGGTATTCCATCTATGACTTCTAGTTTTGTAGTTGTTGCAGGAATAACAGGTGCTATGATCGGACCAACAGTACTTAAGTTTTTCCGTATAACAAGTACGATTGGAAAAGGAGTTGGAATGGGCTGTGCATCACATATTATCGGTGTGAGTCGTTTAGTGAAAGAAGGCGAGAAAGAAGAGACTATCGGTTCGGTAACGATGATTGTAACTGGAATACTTATTAGTATACTAATACCGTATGGAACGAAATTTATTTTTTAAATGTAATGGAGATGATAACAATGACAACATGGTTTATAGTTACATTATTTGTTTTTGGAGCTATTAAAGTATTAGTTTCTAGCATGCCCACTTCTGTTGTAGAATCAATTATTAGTAGATTTGAATTGCATCAAAAGCTTGAGGCGGAAAATACTTCTATATCGATAGATGGAAAAAATATAGAGGGAGAAATGAAACTACAAGTTATTCATGAATTTAATGAGGCGTTGTTTTTAGATAAACATTATTTCCCGCCGCACGGAGAAGGGACACCAATAGTCATTGATACGAAGAAAGGGAGTAAAGAGATTAGATTTTCGCTATATAGCTATGAGGAACATGTTGATGTCATTAAGCAATATAAGAAGAAAGTCGTTGCCTATCGTTTACGCTCTAAAAGCCTTCAAACATTGACACCATTAGTAATAACGGAAGAGTATGCTTAAGAAGAGACCTATAATGGTCTCTTTATTTTTTTATCCAATTATATACGTTCCAAATAAAAGAATGAAAAATTATATAACCAAATAAAGAATATGTATGGTTCCAATTCGCACTATGTACAAATAAACCTAAACTTTCAGCAATCTGTTCAAAAAGGCTAGCACAAATACCGATTGAAATAATAAATGAAATTCTAGAAACTTTAGATAATTTTTTTGAAATGTGTATAAAGATAACTGTTAAAATCGGCAGTACGAACAATGTAAAAGCTATATTAACCGAAAATGTGGATGAGAAGGGCCTAGCCGGAAAGGAATATATTTGTTTATGAACAAAAAAGGCATCTAAGCAAGTTGCAATAATAGAAGAGAGAAAGATTGTAACTACTAATGCTAGAAACTCATTCTTCTTCTCGGAGGAGGACATTTTTCTTTGCGAGAATGGCGATTTCAATTTTTTCGAGTGTTTTGCAGTAGTCTTCTGTAATTTGTCCATTTATATTTTCCTCCTTATCAACTAAGTAATTTACAACTTGCCAATCGGTAAACCAATCTTCACTGTCAACTTCTTCATGCTTCATATCTCGCCATGCATAGATGAGTGCAGGGCTGTATATACGATAAGCGCCATTTCGTAACTGGCATTTCTTAATTCGGCGCTTATAAAACTCACGGGAAAAAGATTCATTTACACTTGAAAATAAATGGGGCCAGTAATCTTTCCTAGATCCTGTATGTGGATGGTGTTGAGCCCAGCTTATTATTTGAGATAAAACATGTGTATCTCGAAATAATAATGAGTACAATCTTTTTCCAATTAATATCCGTTCATGTAAGGAAGTGAAATGTTTCATTGTATCACCAAATAGTAATACTTTTTGTTTCTTATCATTTTCGTAGAATGGGAAAAGGATATGATTAAACTGAAAGAAATCAAAGAGTTTAAATCCAATACTATTTAGTACAGTCTTTTTAAATTGTACATTTTGAATTACTCTTTTTTCTAAGTAGTTTTGTTCATTAATAATAGTTGCAATTGCTAAAGTTTTTTTGTTACCTGTTTTCCAAAAATGGTTCCACATCGTTTCCATAAATGTAGAAACATTTAGGTGAGGGAGAAGGTGAAATAACTTTTGTGATCTCTTTACACTTTGTTCGTAAAGTAAAAATTGAGGGTATACATCTTGGAAAATAAGCCAATTCCCTCTTTCTAAAAAAGAAAAAAATATGAATTGATCTTTCTCTGATAAAATTCTCGTATATAAATCGCCCTTTAAATCAGTCATATTCCAACCGCCGTTACGTGATACCATATGCCCAAGCAGTGCCCAATGTATTTCTGGATATTGAATGTAAAATTGGTAGTATGCGCGTGTTCTTGTAACATTATTTTTATTTAGTTGTTCTGTTTGTATTTTTATTTTGTTGATGATGAGTTGTTCTTCTTTCGTTAATTTATACATGGTGTCAGAAGGAATAAGTTTGCTTTTTTGTTTCAATTCATTTTTTACGTCGAATAGGGAGAGAGGCAGTGCTTTGGAAGGTCCGTTATATGTATGATTTGAATTGCTTCGGTCCATTCCGTTACCTCCCTTTTTCATAAATTTAAATATGATTATTGGCTATGAATCATTCTATTTATTTTATTACGAGTATAAGAAATAAATGAGCGGTGTTTTTTTACAAGGAATTTATTTATCATGCAAACGGTATAAAAAATCTTACTGTTGTGAGATGAAATGAAAAACAGAAACTACGTTTAATAGTTTCTGTTTTTTTATTTTGTCAATTAAATGTAACAAACGACGATTATGATTTGAATCAATTGAAAATAATTCAATAAATATTATTTAAATTGAGATGTTTCGTAGGAGGAAGAAGAATGTTAAATAAAATGATTTTAATTACTGGTGGTACAGGTTCGTGGGGGCATGAACTTATAAAACAACTATTAGAAAAATCACCGAAAGAAATTAGAATTTTTTCAAGAAATGAAACGGTTCAGTTTGAAATGCAGCAACAGTTTATAAATGATGATAGGTTAAAATTTATTATTGGAGATATTCGTGATAAAGATCAACTAGTCTATGCTTGCCAAGGTGTACATTATGTGTTCCATCTTGCAGCTTTAAAACATGTTCCAGTATGTGAGTATTATCCTTATGAAGCTATAAAAACCAATATACATGGTACGCAAAATGTAATTGAAGCCTCTATACAGATGCAAGTTGAAAAAGTTATATATGTTTCAACGGATAAAGCAGCTGATCCATCAAATACGTATGGGATGACAAAAGCAATTGGTGAAAAATTAATGGTTCATGCGAATATACAAACGAAGAAAACAAAATTCATTTGTGTTCGTGGTGGAAATGTTTTAGGAACGAGTGGAAGTGTAGTACCACTTTTTAAACAACAAATTAAAAAATCTTCACAAGTAGGGATTACCGATGCGAATATGACTAGATTTTTCTTAACAGTTGAAGATGCTGTTGGGTTGTTATTTAAAGCCGTATCTCAAGGTAGAGGCGGGGAAATCTTTGTTATGAAAATGCCGGCATGTAAAATAACAGATTTAGCAGAAGTATTAATTGAAGATTCCGGAAAAGAAAATGTTAAGGTAAAAGAGGTAGGGATAAGACCGGGTGAAAAATTAAGTGAAATGCTTCTATCTGAGGTAGAGAGTAAAACAAGTATAAGTTTTGATCAAAATTATTTTGTGGTACTACCGACTATTCCTATACAAGGACTTCAACAATATTATTCAAGCTATCCTCTAGTGGATGTGAAGAGTTTTAGTTCTCAACAAGATTTACTTGCAAAACATGAGGTGAAACAAATGCTATTAAAAGGAGGGTTTTTGCGATGAAAAAAAATGCGAGCCTTTTAATAACTGGTGCAAATGGTTTCACAGGACGCCATGCTTGCCACTATTTTTTACAGCAGGGCTTTCATGTAATTCCTATGTTTCAAAATCGTGCATATGGAGAAAAAATTAGAAATGGTATTACTTGTAATTTAACTAATAAGAGCGAAGTAATGAAGGTAATGAAACAAATAAAGCCAGACTACGTATTGCATTTAGCAGGAAGGAATTCGGTTATAGAATCTTGGACAGCTGCCCTTGAATATATAGAGGTTAATGTAATAGGAACATTATATTTATTAGAAGCAATTAAGCAAGAAGCCTCGCATTGTAGAACATTAGTTATAGGATCTGCTTTGCAAGCAGATAGTATGAACGAAATAAAAATTTCAAATCCATATAGTTTAAGTAAAACGATGCAAGTTATTATTGCAGAGGCTTGGGGAGGATTAATGGATTCAAATATTATCATTGCAAAGCCCTCAAACTTAATTGGTCCAGGGGAATCGAATGGCATTTGTTCGATTCTCGCAAAGAAAATGATAGATATAGAATCAGGTAGAAGTAAAGCCATTATTGAAGTAAACAGTTTGAAAGATAGTAGAGATTTTCTAGATGTACGTGATGCGATTAAAGCGTATCATGTGTTATTACGAGATGGAATAAATGGAAAACAATATAATATCGGATCAGGAGTAAAACGATCTTTGTTAAATGTACTAGAACAATATAAAGAATTAACACAGCTAAATTTTTTTATAGAGGAAACAGAGAAAAGTGGGAGCGACTCAAATGAGAGTTTAGCAATAGAGGAAATAAAAAGGTTAGGTTGGATCCCAGAAATTGAATTTCATCAATCATTAAAAGATGTACTTGAGTATGCGAAGTGTAGTGACATCTGCATGCAATGAAAAACAAAAAAGGGTGTAAGAAATATATGAATGATTATGAAATAATAGATAATCAAAATACGCTATTTCTTTCAATTGTTGATGCGTTGGATTGGAGAGATGAAGAAGCGCATGTACTGCGTCTTTATGAGGCAATACATAAATATCAAGCGTATGTAGAAGAAAAAAGGGTTAATCAAATAAAGTCAGCATTAGAGACGGAAACTAGATATGTGATTCAAATCTTTGCTCAATACGAGTGTAGTGAGTATGGAAATGATTTTTATGAACTCATTAAAGATCTTTTACAAGATATAGAGGTGGAGTTAAAGATTTATATAAAAAATAATAATTTTATTTACATTTAAAAGGTAAATATAAAGCTAGATTTTTAATAATAAAGGTGGGTATAAGTTATGAGCAAAACGATTCTTTTTACTGGGGGCGGTACAGCCGGACACGTTATGATTAATATTGTATTAATTCCTAAATTTATAGAGAAAGGCTGGAGAGTCGAGTATATTGGATCCAAAAATGGAATTGAAAAATCATTAGTGCAAAATGTTAAATACAATAGTGTTTCAACGGGCAAGCTTAGGAGATATTGGGATTGGGAAAATTTTAAAGATCCTTTTAAAATTATACGAGGTTGTTTACAAAGTTATAAATTAATTAAGAAAACAAAGCCTGACGTTATCTTTTCAGCAGGAGGATTTGTTTCAGTTCCTGTAGCTATAGGAGCATGGTTAAATCGTGTGCCTATAATTATACGTGAACCAGATAGCACATTAGGACTTGCCAATAAAATAGCATTACCTTTTGCTACAAAGCTATGCACAACATTTCCTCAGACAGGAGAAAATGTAAGTAATGAGAAGAAGGTTTATGTAGGACCAATTGTAAGGGAAGAAATTGAGAAGGGTAACGTATTACGAGGAAGAAGATATTGTGAATTTCAGCAAGATAAACCAGTATTATTAATTATGGGTGGGAGTCAAGGTGCTAAGTGGATAAATGATATGGTAAGGGAATGTTTAGATACAATACTATTAAAATTTAATATTATTCATATATGTGGTAAAGGGAAGGTAGACCCATCTATTGGCATGGAGGGGTATATGCAATTTGAATATATAGGCGACGAGTTGCCGCATATACTAAATATGGCAAGTGTTGTAGTTTCCAGAGCGGGTTCTACTGCTATTTCTGAATTGTTATTTTTGAAGAAACCGATGTTGCTTATCCCGTTAACTAACAGTTCCAGCAGGGGAGATCAAGTTTTAAATGCTGAATATTTTTCACGGCAAGGATATGCGGAAGTTATACTCCAAGACAGAGTAAGTACGAATACATTTATACATGCAGTAAATAAGTTGTATACAAATAAGGAGAAATATATTCAAAACATGAATGGATATAAGAAAACAAATGATGAGGGAATTCATCAAATAATAGATATAATAAATGAAGTGGTGGAGTAATAGAAATGTAAATAGAAAAACGAAAGGAAAGAAGGTATCTTCTTTCCTTTTTACTATATTTGTTCAAATTCATTATTATTTATTCTAATTAGTTATGTACTATCGGTGAATGCCGTTTTCTAATAGCTCAGTAAATGCATGAATATGAATAGGTTTACTGTAATAATAACCTTGAATAAACTGACATTTATTTTTTTGAAGGAAATTTACGTGCTCTTTCGTTTCTACACCTTCAGCAATGACAGACATTCCTAATGTATTTGCTAATGTGATGATCGTTTTAATAATTTCCATTCCATCATCACATGTTTCAGACATTGTAATAAATTCTCTCGGGATTTTTAACGTATCAATTGGATACAAAGGTAAGTAGGCTAGCGAAGAATAACCTGTACCAAAATCGTCGATAGAAATGTGAATCCCTAAACTTTTTAGTGTACGCAGTTTTATCAATGTTTCTCGCTCATCCATCATTGCAATTCGCTCTGTTAATTCAAGATCAAGAGAGCTTGCTGGTAAACCTGTATTTGTTAAAGTAGAAGAAATAGATTTTACAAAATCTTCTTGTTCAAATTCTTTAGCAGATAAATTTACACCTATTTTTAAATGTGAATATCCGAGTGCGTGCCAACGTTTCATTTGCTTGCAAGCCTGCTCTAATGTCCATTTTCCTATTGAAATAATTTGTAGTGTTTCTTCTGCAATCGGAATAAACTCGTATGGAGAAATAATACCTAATTCAGGATGATTCCACCTAATTAAAGCTTCTGCACCGATAATTTTATTAGATTCACTATCAACTTGAGGTTGATACAAAAGGAACAATTCTTCATTTTGTAGTGCGTTTGGTAAATCTTTTTCTAATCGTAATCGTCTTTCAATTTTTTTAGCGATTACATCGTCATAAATAGAGACAGAGTTAAGCTCTTTTGCTTTTGCATCATACATTGCAACATTAGCGTTTTTCAGAAGTGTAGCGGTATCGATTCCGGAATGTGGATAAATAGCGATGCCGATACTCAGTGATAAAGTTAATTTATGCTCATGTATGATAAATGACTTTTTCATGCATTCAAATAATTGGTTACATAATTGGAATAAGTAATCTTCGTCAGTATAGTTTTCAATTATGATTGTAAATTCATCGCCACCGATTCTTGAAAGATGAGTATGTGATGGAAGACATGATTGGAATCGCTTTGCTACTTCTTCTAATATGTAATCTCCTGATGAATGTCCAAGTGTATCGTTAATTGCTTTAAAGCGATCTAAATCTAAATATAATAATGCAAACTCGCTTTCTGTTATTTTAGCATTTTTTATAACTCTCTTTAATTTCTTATGGAAAAAGGCACGGTTCCCAATTTTCGTTACAGTGTCATGGAATGCTAAATATTTTATTTCTTCTTGCTGTTTTTTTAGTGCAGTAATATCTTTCACCATAATATAGCTTCCTGAAATTTGTCCGTCTATTATAATAGGAATGATTGTAACGTATAAAAAATAAGTAAAGCCATCTTTATATTGAGAACTAAGTTGTAAGAATGCCGATTCTTGTTGTTTCACTTTTTCTAATGCCAATGCTAGCTTATGCTTATCTTCATCTAAAATGATCGAAAAACAAGTTTCACCTAGTAACTCATCCGTTGGTGCCCCAAGTAGTACACTCCCAGCCTTATTTACATTTAAGAATATTCCATTTAAATCAATGGTGAAGATAGGGTCAGGATGATATTCATATAATGATTTAAACTTTTGCTGTTTTTGAGAAAGAGCCTCTGATTTATGAACTAAATCAGACGTCCGTAAAGTAACTTTTTCTTCTAGTTGGGCATTAAATGCCTGCAAACGTTTTGTTAAGGAATTGTTTTGCATACGTACGATAGAATGACGAATGAGTACGAAAATAAAAGTAATACAATTTCCTGTAATGAGAGTTGAAGAGGATGTTTGTTCTTTTAATGTAAACCCGATTAGTATTGCAACAGCAAGATAGGGAAATACAACTAAAGCTTTTTTTCCTATTATAGGGTTTACAAGGAAATAATTTTTATGGCTATTATGATCTTCTGAAATAGAGCCAGCTATTGCAATAAGTAATATAGGTATTCTATATAAAAGACGTAATAATATTATAGTTTCAGTTGATAAGTGGTTATTTAAGTAAAAATAAATATAGTTAAAAGTTGCAGAACTTATTAATACAAAAATAAAGATATAAATTTTCCGTTTGGAATTAAAAATTGTTGGACGGAAAAAGAGACTAACACCTAGCAGTAGAAATAATAAATCTGCAATTGGGTATAAAAATGAAAGGAAAACATCTCCTAGTGAAAGAGCGAATATATTTAAATTTGGTTGATTAAATAAATACCATTCTAATGTGAATATGGAAGTAAGCACTATGCATATATCACAAATAAAGAACGCTTTTTCCCATTTATTGCATTCCTTTAAGATTTTATAGCAGAAAGCGATAAGACAGAAAAATAGAAAAAACATGTAAAATACATCAGAAACCGTAAAACGATGTATTGGAATTTCGAAGAAGCTATCTTGATATGTATATACTATTTTTCCTAATAAAAAACTACCAATTGCTATTGTAATACATATCCAAAACGGATTTGAACTGACTTTCTTAGAATATATAGAGTAAATCAGTGATACAAATGTAATGGCTTCAACGACAAGTGAAGCGAAGCGTACATCTGAATTTGAAAAATGAGTAGGGAACAGATAGAAAAACATAAAATAGATTGAATAGCATATCAATGTTCCAATTAATATACATAATTGTAAATTTTTATTTAATTTCAATGAAATCACCTTCTTTAATTATGCACTATGTTCGTTATATCTATACATAATAATATTATTTAAGAATTGTATCAGATTTCCTTATAAAAATCATGTTTATAAGGAAAGTGTTAAAGAGTGTAAGTATTCTTAAGGTTGAAAAAATATTGCGGTTGATAGTATAGACTGTATCAAGACTTTAAATAGAAATTGTATATTTAGTCATCCTTTGAATTGTAAAGTTTTTTTAGTGATTTGTAAGTGGAGATGCAAAATTGCATATAAAATGATGTGTATCTTTTTTTGGTGAGATTTTTATTTTTAATCTGAAAATTAACATTTGTGAAAATGTTGAGAAAGGATATAAAATAAGAACGTGTATTCTTACAGAGTGGAATAGTATTGCCACTAAATAGGGAGGCTTTTTTATGATATATCGAATTAAAGATGCAGAAATATACTATGAAATTGTGGGAGAGGGTAAACCAGTCATTATCATACATGGCTGCTCCCCTGACCATAGGTTAATGATGAAATGTATGGAATCAGTATTTCAGAAGTATGAAGGTTATAAGCGAATATATATTGATTTACCTGGTATGGGAAAATCGAATGCTCCAAATTGGATAAATAGTTCAGATCGTATAGTAGAAGTGCTTATCACATTTATTGAGGAAATCATTTCTACTGAAAAATTTTTATTGGTAGGAGAATCATATGGAGGCTATTTAGCTAAAGGTATACTTGCAAAGATGTTTGAGAGAGTTAGCGGATTACTATTAGTATGTCCTGTTGTTGTAGCGGAGCCAGAAAAAAGGATTCTTCCAGATAAACAGGTAATTGTACAAGATGAGGAATTTTTAAATACGCTCACTTCCACAGAAAGAGAGGAATTTTGTGAGTTAGCTGTAATAGCAAATGAATATACATATAAGCGATTTAAAGAAGAAATTAAGCCTGGGTTAGATGTTGCTAATGATGAATTTATTGAAAGGTTGCAAAAGAATTACTCTCTTACTATGGATTTTCAGCGTAAAAAATATGAAAATCCCGTTCTTTTACTGACTGGAAGACAAGATATATCAGTAGGTTATCAAAATATTATAGAAATTATTGAAGAATATCCAAGGGCAACATTAGCAGTGTTAGATATGGCAGGGCATAATTTGCAAATTGAGCAGCCTGAATTATTTGAGAGTTTAGTAGGAGAATGGATTAGACGAACAAATCAGCACAGTTTATAAAGTATTTTAGTATTACGCCTAAGTGTTGAAATGGGATAAATGAACGTGATTTATTAACTTATCTCGCTATTTTCCTGTAAAAGCCCGATTAGTAAGGGCTAATTAAAGTTTCACTTTATAAAAAATTTTAAGGAGAAATTATGAGCACATATATTTATATGGTTAGACAAGGTGAATCACCAAAACTAGAAGGAAATGAAAGAATGCGCGGGTTAACTGAGAGGGGACATATGGATGCCCGTAGAGTAACTGACATATTAAAAGCGGAGAGGATTGATACTTTTATTTCAAGTCCTTATAATCGGGCTGTGTTAACGATAGAGGAGTCAGCTAATTTCCATGAAAAAGAAATAGTAGTATATGAAAATCTTAAAGAGTGTATGTTTTCAAGTGAGGATCAGGTTATATCAGACAAAGAGGTGTATCCACTTGTACAGAAGATGTTCTCTAATCCGGACTTTGCACGAACGGAAGGAGAGTCATATGCAGATTGCCAGAGAAGAGTAGTGAAAGTATTAAAAGAAATCTTAATGGATTTTCAAGGATGCAAAATTGTAATTGGTACACATGGGCTTGTCATGACATTAATGATAAACTATTTTGATAAACAATATGGTTTTGAATTTTTAATGAATACGTCAAAACCGGATATATATAAGATGGAGTTTAAAGAAGAACAATTAATGAATGTAGAGAGATTATGGAAAGAGGAATAAAATTAGTTGCATGGATTTTGTTGTAAAAGTTACTTTTATAGCAAAGTCTTTTTTTTGAATAGAAAGCATCTTTATCAACTATTTTTAGAATGTTAAATAAATAAGTAATTATTCAGTCTTTGAATAAATTATGGAGAAATTGGTTTAGGGAAACAATTTTAAATGTGTCAAAACTCCAAACGTTGGATTTATATTCAATAGGAGAAAAAGATGTAGAATTTTGTCTTACAGTCCCCGTTTACTTTTCATTTCATTACATATAGGCTTTGTGGTGTAAGGGAGGACATCACCTTTACACAAAATCTATAAGGAGGTCATTGTAATGAAACAGATTAAAAAGTTTGCGGGAGTTGCTTTAGCGGGGACGATTGGATTGAGTGGACTACTGTTTTTAGAACCAAGTGTAAGCGTTGCGGAAGCACAGCAAGTGAAAGTAGAAAATTTCAATATAATTGATGTAACGATGAATCTAAATGAATTGTATGTATTAAGTGGCAGAAGTATTGATATTCTTTCTGGAGATAAAGAAGCAATTCAGTTAAATAAATACACAATTAGTTTTAATAAACCTGGGAAGTATGTGATTAAAGTAAATGGCTGTATTTATGATGATGTATATACTTTTATTGTAAATGAGTAGTATATATTCTTAAATTGCGAGATAAAAACAGAAACACCCTATTTGCGATGAGAGTCGTAAATAGGGTGAATTTATTTGTATTAAGCTGTACTTTAAATATGTTCACTAATTTTCTTTTTGTTATGTAAAATATGTAAAAGTGTTAACAATGTAAATGAAATATACATCTTCACATTCAAAAAAGTTAAAATATTTCGTTTTAAGGATTATAATGGAGGGAGAAACATAAAAGGGAGTGAATGAACTTGAAACAAGAACTTATTGAAAGATTTACGAGATATGTAAAAATTGATACGCAATCAAATGAAGAAAGCCATACAGTACCAACAACACCAGGACAAATTGAGTTTGGTAAGTTATTAGTGGAAGAGCTAAAAGAAATTGGTTTAACAGAAGTAACGATGGATGATAATGGTTATGTAATGGCAACACTTCCAGCTAATACGGACAAGGATGTTCCTGTAATTGGATTTTTAGCCCATTTAGATACAGCAACAGACTTTACAGGGAAAAACGTCAAACCACAAATTCATGAAAATTTTGATGGTAATGCAATTACGTTAAATGAAGAGCTAAATGTTGTGTTAACACCAGAGCAGTTCCCGGAATTACCATCATATAAAGGACATACCATTATTACAACTGATGGTACAACACTTCTAGGAGCAGATGATAAAGCTGGTCTTACAGAAATTATGGTTGCAATGAACCATTTAATACATAATCCGCAAATTAAGCACGGGAAAATAAGAGTAGCATTTACACCGGATGAAGAAATTGGTCGTGGGCCAGCGCATTTTGATGTAGAAGCGTTTGGTGCATCATTCGCTTATACGATGGATGGAGGTCCATTAGGTGGTTTAGAGTATGAAAGTTTTAATGCTGCAGGTGCTAAGTTAACGTTTAACGGAACGAATACACATCCTGGAACAGCGAAAAATAAAATGCGCAATGCTACTAAACTGGCTATGGAGTTTAACGGGTATTTACCAGTAGAAGAGGCGCCAGAATATACAGAAGGCTATGAAGGATTCTATCATTTACTTTCTTTAAATGGTGATGTTGAGCAAAGTAAAGCGTATTATATTATTCGAGACTTTGATCGTGAAAATTTTGAGGCGCGTAAAAATAACGTTAAAAATATTGTGAAGACTATGCAAGAAAAGTATGGCGAAGATGCAGTCGTTTTAGAAATGAATGATCAATACTATAACATGCTTGAAAAAGTTGAACCGGTAAGAGAAATTGTTGATATTGCATATGAAGCAATGAAAAGTTTAGACATTGAACCAAATATTCATCCGATTCGCGGAGGCACAGATGGATCACAATTATCATATATGGGATTACCGACGCCGAATATTTTCACTGGTGGTGAAAACTATCACGGTAAATTTGAATATGTTTCGGTAGATACTATGGAAAAAGCCGTTCAAGTTATTGTGGAAATTGCAAGACGTTTTGAGGAGCAAGCTTAAAAAAGAACCAAGTAGTACGAATGTGCTACTTGGTTTTTTTAATATAGTACTCGCCACAAATAAAAAGTCGCATAAGACTCCCAATTAGCCCAGTTTGCCGCGAAACCTTTTATTTCATTTTTAGTCGGTTTATTTTCGGAACCTGTTATAAATTTAATTGCATTATGCAGACCAACATCATCAATTGGAAAAGCTGAAGGAAATCTTAAACAACGCATTAAAACATAGTTGGCAGTCCATGGTCCTATACCATGGATAGCGGTTAATTGTTTCTCAGCAACCTTTACATCTTGTGTTTGCAGTAAATCCTCTTTTGATAGTTTTCTCTCTGTAATAAGCTTCGCAATACCGATTAAATATTCACATTTTCTAGTCGTCATTTTTAATTGTTGGAGATCTTCTACATGTAGATTTGCAATTGTTTCAGGTAATGGGAATATCCAATGCTTTCTACCGTCCCATTCTACATAACTGCCAAATTGCTCAACTAATCTTCTTTTTAGCGTATAAGCATATGTTAAGTTAATTTGTTGACCGATAATTCCCCAGGAAAGTGCCTCAAATAAGTCTGGAATACCTAAAGTACGAAGGCCATAATATTGTTCAATTGGTCCTTGAAGGAGTAAATCATGTTTAGCTAATGTATAAAAGGGAGCTAAATCAGTAGTTAAATCAAACCATTCTTTTACATAGTTAGCTACAGTTTCACGTATCGATTTTTCAGATGTATATGATCTTCTAAACAACGTATTTGAATATTGCCATCTGTATTCACACTAATTTCAACTAAAGGATTTACATCTTGAACAGGGATAACTTTATAAATTTTGTTATCTTCAATATGAAACATACATTCATTGTTAGAACGTGATAGATAACGTAAATTTTCTTGGAAACAAAATTCTTTTGGAACTACTATAGATAATGCGCTATTATATTCTGCTGTCATATGAATTCCACCTGTAACTTTTCTAATGTAAGCAATTTTTTCTTCATTTCTAATCCACCCCTAAATCCGGTTAGTTTCCCATTCTTCCCAATAACACGGTGACAAGGAATAGTAATAAGGAGAGGGTTAGCAGCAATAGCAGAAGCAACGGCGCGCACAGCTTTAGGTTTTTGAATTCTTTCAGCAATTTCTGTATAAGAATATGTCTTTCCATAAGGAATTTCACGTACCGTATTCCAAACAGATAATTGAAAATTAGTTCCATAAGCATCGATAGGAAATGTAAAAGTTTCTCGCTTGTTTTCTAAATACTCGATAACTTCTTGCGTATATATTTGCAAGTAATCTGGACTATGAATCAATATATGTTGGGGCAGTTTTTTTCTAGCCCATATATTTAATTCTTCAAAGTTTTCGTCTTGTGATCCAATGAAACATAGTCCATTTTCAGTTGCAGCAATATGAAATCGCCAATTTTTATGTGTAAGTAGCGTCCAATATATATAATTATTTTTGTAGGAATTCATTATCGTATCCCTCTTTCATCTCGTTCTTTTTTCGATATTCAGTAGGAGTAAAGCCGGTTTTCTTTTTAAATAAAGTTGCGAAATACTCTGGGTTTTCTATCCCGACAGCAGTACTAATTTCTTTAATAGATTGATTTGTGTGTAAAAGGTATTTGGTTGCTTTAAGAATCCTGAATTGTTGTATATATTCTATAGGAGTTAGCCCTATTATTCTTTTGAAAGTACGTTGTAAATGAAAAGGGCTACCGTGACACATTCCCGCAAGCATGTCGAGAGTTAAGGATTTGTCATAATGCTTTTCGATATAGTCTTTAATTTGTTCTACCCACTCTTCATTAGGTAAAGTGATCCCATTTGGCTTACAACGTTTGCACGGGCGAAAGTTTTCACTTAATGCTTGCTCTGCATGATGAAAAATTCGTACATTGTTTCTATTTGGTATTCTTGATTTGCATGATGGCCTGCAAAAGATTCCAGTTGATTTCACAGCATAAAAGAATTTGCTATCATAGGAAGAATCGTTATGAATAATTGCTTGCCAATACTCATTTGTTAATGTAACTCCTTCATTGTGCAAAGAACATCACCTCTGAAATTAGTATAACCTGAATAAAGTGCGTATGTATGTATTCATAAATGTAAGAGCAAGATTACAAAGGTGAAAATATCGGATGGCGTTTAGATTATTTTGTTGTTTCGGAAAGAATGAAAGACCAGATAACAGAAGCGAAAATTAATAGTGAAGTGATGGGATCAGACCATTGTCCAGTTGAATTACATATAAATTTCTAAAAAAAGAAGTATCTCCCTAATATTAGGGAGATACTTCTTTTTTTAATTCAGTTTGTTAAAATTTTTCAAATCATTCTTGAAATAATTTTATATTAAATATATACTTAGTAACGATAATCATTATCAGTGAAAATGATTATCAAGTGATGAAGACGTAAAAGAATTATAGTCTAGGGGAAGTGAACGTGAATGAGTTCTGGATAAAATTATTAATCTAATGAAATATATATATGGAATAAGATTCATATAGTTAAATTCTATTGAGAATATAGTTTGAAAATTTGAGAGGAGACATATAAAGATGAACAAGAAATTATTTACTTTAGGGATGGTTACCGTTTTAAGTGTAGGTTTAGCGGCATGTAATAGTGCGGATAAAACTTCAGGCGAGCAAAAACAACAGACAAAAGCTACGGAAACGAAAAAAGATGAAAAACGAAAAATTACATATTTAGGTAAAGAATATACAGTGCCAGCAAAAGTAGATAAAATTGCGACAGCTAGTTTAGAGTCAATGGAAGATGCGGCAGTACTTGGAATTAAACCAGTTGGTGCCATTACTGTAGGTGGTAAACTACCAAAATACTTGGAAAAAGAGTTAGAAGGTGCGAAATCTGTTGGTGAGAAAATGCAACCCAATTTCGAAACATTACTACAATTAAAACCAGATGTGATTACATCAAGTACGAAATTCCCAGCAGAAACAGCTGAAAAGTTTACGAAAGTAGCTCCTACATTCCCGGTATCACACGTTTCAACAAATTGGGAAGATAACTTAAAGTTAATGGGAGAATTAACTGGTAAAAAAGATAAAGCAGAAAAAATTATTAAAGACTACAATTCAGACGCTGAAAAAGCAAAAGCAAAACTAGGAGATAAGTTAAAAGATAAAAAAGTACTTGTCATTAGACTAAGAGCAAACGAATTATTCCTATATCCAGAAGGAGTATACTTCAACCCTGTAATTTATAAAGATCTTGGACTAACTGCTCCAGAACAATTGAAAACTGTAAAAGCACAAGAGAAAATTTCATTTGAAAAACTTGCTGAACTTAACCCAGATTATATTTTCTTACAATATGAGGCAAGTGAAAATAAAAATCCAAAAGTGTTAGAAGAAATTGAAAGTAATCCAATTTGGCAAAGTATGAATGCTGCGAAGGAAAAGAAAGTATTTGTAAACGTTGTAGATCCAATGGCGCAAGGTGGTACTGCTTGGAGTAAAACTGCCTTCTTAAAAGAAGCAGTGAAAAATTTATCTAAATAATACAATAAGTAAGGTGCGTTGAATGATATGCAGAAAACAAATGCAGTACCAGTAACTATATTATGTATAGCACCCATACTCATCTTATTTACAGTTATACTTTCGATTTTGTATGGGGCGAAAAGTATTGATGCTGAAACAGTGTGGAACGCATTATTTCATTTTGATTCAAGTGATGTAAATCATAATATTATTATTACTTCACGTTTACCAAGGGTAGTTGCAGCTCTTTTAGTCGGAGCATTTCTAGCCATATCAGGAGCACTTATGCAGGGGATGACAAGAAACTATCTTGCATCCCCTTCTATTATGGGTGTGACGGATGGTGCTGCCTTTGTTATTACACTTTGTATAATTTTTCTTCCAGGAATGTCATCAATTGGTATGGTTATATGTTCAATGATTGGTTCTGCACTCGGAGCCGGTATCGTGTTTGGTTTTGGTTCGCTCCTTCAAAATGGCTTATCACCAGTTAGGTTAGCGATTATAGGAACAGTTATTGGAACATTTTTAAGCAGTGTATCGGCTGCAATGGCTTCGTATTTCCAAATTTCTCAAAATGTTAGTTTTTGGTTTAATGCAAAGTTAGATCAAGTAGATCCTAATATAATTAAAATCACGATACCGTTTGGGATAATTGGAATAATTTTAGCATTGTTAATATCAAAATCTATTACCATTCTTTCATTAGGCGAAGAGGTTTCTATTAATTTAGGACAGCGTACAAAACTAGTTAAAGCGATGGCAATTTTATCGGTAATTTTTTTAACAGGAACAGCAGTTGCTTTAGTGGGGAAAGTTGGTTTTGTAGGTTTAATTATTCCGCACATTACCCGCTTTATAATTGGGGTAGATTATAAGTGGATTTTGCCATGTGCAGGTGTTATTGGTGGCGTTTTCTTAGCGTTATGTGACGTTTTGAGTAGATTTGTAAACTATCCATTTGAAACACCTATTGGAGTCGTTACCTCCTTAATTGGAATTCCTTTCTTCCTTTATTTAATCCGTACTAGAGGAGGAGAGAGACATGCTTAAAAGTTCAAGTCAACGTTTCGGAATGACGATGGGGATTATTATATTTTTAATACTATGTGCTATCTATATTAGTTTAACAAATGGTACGTTCGACATTACGATTACAGATGTATTTAAAACACTTTTTAGAATTGATCCAGTACCAGAACATGATTTAGTTATTTTTGAGTTTCGTCTTCCGCGTATCGTAATTGCTGGATTAGTAGGATTAGGCCTTGGTGTTGCAGGTGCTGTTATTCAAGGGATTACGAGAAATGGATTGGCGGACCCAGGTATTTTAGGAGTAAATGCCGGAGCGGGAACAGCGATTGTCATTTTTATGTTTTTCTTTCAAGGACAATTAAAAAGCACAGACTGGGTTTCTATTATGATGATGCCAATGTTTGGTTTAGTAGGTGGATTAGGTGCAGCTATCATCATTTATCTGTTTTCTTGGAAAAACGGTAAATTAGATTCGCAGCGACTTTTATTAACAGGGATTGCAATTGGATCGGGATTTGGAGCTTTTTCTATGTACTTATCACTCAAAATGAAGTCAACTGATTTCGAGATGGCTGCAGTGTGGGTGTCTGGAAGCATATATAGTGCGAACTGGAAGTATATTGTGGCTATGTTACCATGGCTTATTATCTTAATTCCACTTATACAAAAGAAAGCTTATTTATTAGATTTATTCCAATTGGAAGAAACGAGTATTACAAGTTTAGGTGTTTCAGTAGAAAGAGAGAAATCGATTTTATTATTAAGCAGTATCGGGCTTGTGAGTGCATGTGTTGCTGTTTCAGGGAGTATCGGTTTTATTGGCTTAATGGCACCGCATATAGCGAAAAGACTTGTCGGTATTCAACATAAGTATATAATTCCTACGTGCGGCGTAATCGGAATGTTTCTTGTAATTGCCTCAGACTTTATTGCAAAAACAGTTTTCACACCGGTAGAGTTACCAGTTGGAATCGTTATTTCTATTGTCGGTGTACCGTATTTCTTATATTTACTTTATAAGGCGAAAGCGTAAGAGGAGGAATAAAAGTGAGTATTTTAAGTGCAAAAAATTTAGAAACAAGTTATGAAAAGCTTACAGTGTTTCGCGATTTAAATGTGGAAATACAAGAAGGAAAAGTAACGACAATTATAGGTCCAAACGGTTGCGGTAAATCGACATTGTTAAAAACAATGGGAAGAATTTTAAAACAAAAAAGCGGAAAAGTATATTTGCAAGGGCAAGATTTACATACAATTTCAACGAAAGAAATTGCGAAGCAGTTAGCTTTACTCCCGCAAACTCCAATTGCACCAGGTGAACTTAAAGTGGAAGAATTAATTTCTTATGGACGCTATCCACATCGAAATAACGTAAATAAGTTAACGACAAAAGATAAAGAAATGATTGATTGGGCATTAAATATAACGAAAACTTCTGAATTTCGAACGAGACAAATTGCAAATTTATCAGGTGGTCAAAGACAAAAGGTATGGCTAGCGATGGCATTAGCACAAGAGACAGAAGTGTTGCTATTAGATGAGCCAACTACATACCTTGATATGTCTCATCAATTAGATGTATTACAAATTGTGGAGAAGTTAAATAAAGAACATAATTGTACGGTTGTTATGGTATTACATGATATCAACCATGCAGCAAGATTTTCAGATGAAATTATTGCAATGAAGGAAGGAGAAATTGTTACAACTGGTAGCCCAGAAGAAATCATTACAAATGAAGTATTAAAAGAAGTATTTCATATTGATGCACGTGTCATGATTGATCCGTATAACGGGGCTCCTGTTTGTTTCGGTTATGATAGCGTTGTATCTCAAGAAGAAAAAATCGAAATATATGTAACAAGTTAAAAAGGGGGGGATAGGGTGAATACTACAGTTGAAAAACAGCAGATTATAATATCTAATACAGAACAGTGGAAAATGTATTCAAAATTAGAAGGTAAGGAATATCAAATTCATATTTCAAAGCCGAGGCAACCAGCACCGGATTCAGGATATCCTGTCATTTACGTATTAGATGGCAATGCCTTTTTTCAAACATTTCATGAAGCAGTTAAAATACAATCAGTAAGAGCGGAAAAAACTGGTGTTTCACCAGCTGTTATAGTAGGAGTGGGTTATCCAATTGAAGGCGCATTTTCAGGGGAAGAAAGATGTTATGATTTTACGCCTAGCGTAATTTCAAAAGATGCCCCTTTAAAACCAGACGGTAAACCGTGGCCTAAAACAGGAGGAGCACATAATTTCTTTACTTTTATTGAAGAAGAACTAAAACCACAAATTGAAAAGAATTTTGAGATTGATAAAAGTAAGCAAACGTTATTTGGACATTCTTTAGGTGGACTATTTGCTCTCCATATACTATTTACAAACTTAAATGCTTTTCAAAATTATTTTATTAGTAGTCCATCTATATGGTGGAATAACCAATCCGTACTTGAAAAAGAAGAGAACCTTATAAATGAATTAAACAATGCTAAGTTTGAAACAGGAGTGTTCCTTACAGTTGGGTCACTAGAACGAGAGCATATGGTTGTAGGTGCAAATGAATTATCAGAGCGCCTTCTCCAAGTAAACCACGATAAACTTAAATTTAAGTTTTATGAAGCTGAAGGGGAGAATCATGCATCTGTTGTGCCGACGTCTTTAAGTAAAGGGTTGAGATTTATTAGTTACATATAGGAAAAAAGGTTATGGATGAAACATTCCATAACCTTTTTTGATATGTAGAATTGTCCTTTTTGAAAGTTTTGTTTCAACTTTTCGTCTAAAGAGACAAAAAGTTGTCACAAAACGGTCACAATTAGCATAAACATAAAATAGACGAAATGAACTTATTTCCAAAAAGGCTCGGTTTATTCCGATCATGATTTGTAGAGCTGAAAAAGTATGGATTAAAAGTTCACTATATTCCCAAGGAGGTAGATCGTATGAAAACTATTCTTGCTATCGCTGGACTTATTTGGGTTCTATCGCATGGCATCCCAATTTATGAAGGAGAACAAATTCGCAGTGCTCTGAATAAAAATTTTAATGAATATCATATCATTGACCGGCAAGATAATGTTGTAACAGTTCGAGTAAATGACTGTTTTCATACGGTAACCGTTGAAGGAACTTCAGTAGTGAATGATACAAAAGTATGTGATCAACAATAATTATATATGGAAAGAAAAAATTCTTGGATTAAATATCTGAAAATTAAGATTTTAATATTATAGATGAAGAATAAGCGGGGGCGGGTAATCCCCGCTTATTCTTGTTTCACTTTATTGAATTTTGATGAGAGATATAATGATTTTTTTGACAAAAAGGAAAGGGTATACTAAAAATTGAGATTAAGAAGCTAATGCATTGTTAAGAATAATCATAAAGCGTAAATATACTCTTATGGGGTATCGTGCGTAGATATTTAATGCTATAATTGGTATACTCATAAAAACAATTGTTTTATTGGGTGAAGAGAAACTTTAAGAAGGTGATAATATGGATCATAAAGAGCATGAAGCAGTAACACATAGATCAGAAAAAGAAAAAGAACAGATTATAAATAGATTAAAGAGAATTGAAGGACAGGTCCGCGGTATTCAAAATATGATTGAAAATGATCGTTATTGCGTGGATATTTTAGTGCAAATTTCAGCGATTAATGCAGCGATGAAAAAAGTAGGAATGGGTGTATTAAAAAACCATACAAGTCATTGTGTTTCAGGTGCTATTAAAGATGGCAATGGTGACGAAGCAATTGAAGAATTAATGACTGTATTTGAACGTTTTTCAAAAGCGTAAAAACAAGCTAGTATGTCACTGGCTTGTTTTTTTTTGTTTACCTTCATAATAAGATCTCGGCGTATTGATGTGAAAAAGTGTGTGTAAAATAAACTTTTAGAAAATAATTGAAAAATCATGATATAAAACCATTGATTACCTTAGGGGGGTATGGTAAGATGTAATTGTGATTAACAAACAATGAATAAACAAGAGGAGGATTTTAAATGGAACAGTTAACATTACAGGTTGAAGGTATGTCTTGTGGACATTGTGTAAATGCTATCGAAAGCAGTGTGAAAGAGCTAAACGGTGTTGAACAAGTGAAGGTTCAATTAGCAGAAGGAACTGTTGAAGTTACTATCGACTCGTCTGCCGTAACATTAAAAGATATCGTTGCTGTAATCGAAGACCAAGGATACGATGTTCAATAATTATTTTTAGATATGGAAATAAATCGTACTTTAAATGAAGTACGATTTATTTTGCTAATAATTATACCTCATAAGGGTATATAGAGGTGAGAGACATGAATGAAAAAAAAGAGGCCAATCTTCAAATATCAGGAATGACATGTGCGGCATGTGCAAATAGAATTGAAAAAGGTCTAAAAAAAGTAGAAGGTGTTCATGAGGCGAATGTAAATTTTGCACTTGAAAAAACAAAAATAATGTACGATCCAACTAAAACAAATCCGCAACAGTTTAAAGAAAAAGTTGAATCGTTAGGATATGGAATTGTAAGTGATAAAGCTGAATTTACTGTTTCAGGAATGACATGTGCAGCATGTGCAAATAGAGTTGAAAAGCGCTTAAATAAGTTAGATGGTGTGAACAAAGCGACAGTAAATTTTGCTTTAGAATCAGCTACAGTAGACTTTAATCCTGATGAAGTTAATGTAAATGAAATGAAGAGTGCGATTACGAAGCTAGGATATAAATTAGAAGTGAAACCAGATAATCAAGATGCATCAACTGATCATCGATTACAAGAAATTGAAAGACAAAAGAAGAAGTTTATTATTTCGTTTATTTTATCTTTCCCATTATTGTGGGCAATGGTTAGTCATTTCTCATTTACGTCGTTTATTTATTTACCGGATATGTTAATGAGCCCTTGGGTGCAACTAGCACTTGCAACCCCTGTTCAATTTATCATTGGTGGACAGTTTTATGTTGGAGCTTATAAAGCGTTACGTAATAAAAGTGCGAATATGGATGTTCTCGTGGCACTTGGAACGTCGGCCGCGTATTTCTATAGTGTATATTTAAGTATTCAATCTATTGGTTCTTCGAAACATATGACAGATTTATATTTTGAAACGAGTGCGGTACTTATTACATTAATTATTTTAGGTAAATTATTTGAAGCGAAAGCAAAAGGGCGCTCATCAGAAGCAATTAAAAAATTGATGGGTTTACAAGCGAAGACAGCTACAGTTGTGCGAGATGGAACAGAAATAAAAATTTTGATTGAAGAAGTAGTAGCTGGTGATATCGTCTATGTAAAGCCTGGTGAAAAAATACCAGTAGATGGTGAGATTGTAGAAGGAAAGTCAGCAATTGATGAATCGATGTTAACGGGTGAAAGTATTCCTGTTGATAAGTCAATTGGGGATGTAGTAATAGGTTCGACAATAAATAAAAATGGATTTTTAAAAGTGAAAGCAACTAAAGTAGGAAGAGATACTGCATTAGCTCAAATTATTAAAGTAGTAGAAGAGGCACAAGGTTCAAAAGCTCCTATTCAAAGGGTAGCAGATCAAATTTCAGGTATTTTCGTACCGGTTGTAGTTGTGATTGCGATTATCACATTTGCAGTATGGATGATATTTGTTACACCTGGTGATTTTGGCGGAGCACTTGAGAAAATGATAGCAGTACTTGTTATCGCTTGTCCATGTGCATTAGGTCTTGCAACGCCTACATCTATTATGGCAGGATCAGGAAGATCAGCAGAGTATGGTATTTTATTTAAAGGTGGAGAGCATTTAGAAGCAACGCACCGATTAGATACGGTTATTTTAGATAAAACGGGTACAGTGACAAATGGGAAGCCGGTGTTAACAGATGTAATTGTAGCAGATGGATTCAATGAAAATGAACTGCTTAGATTAGTAGGGGCAGCAGAAAGAAATTCTGAACATCCACTTGCAGAAGCGATTGTAGAAGGAATTAAAGAAAAGAAAATTGATATCCCAAGTTCAGAAACGTTTGAAGCGATTCCGGGATTTGGTATCGAATCAGTTGTAGAAGGAAAACACTTATTAATTGGTACACGTCGATTAATGAAGAAATTCAATATTGATATTGAAGAAGTTTCTAAATCAATGGAAGCGCAAGAACGAGAAGGAAAAACAGCAATGCTTATTGCAATCGATAAAGAATATGCTGGTATAGTTGCCGTTGCAGATACTGTAAAAGATACTTCAAAAGCAGCTATCGCAAGACTGAAAAAAATGGGTCTAGACGTTGTGATGATTACAGGAGATAATACACAAACTGCTCAGGCAATTGCAAAGCAAGTTGGTATTGATCACGTAATTGCAGAAGTATTGCCAGAAGGAAAAGCAGAAGAAGTGAAAAAACTGCAAGCAAATGGTAAGAAAGTAGCGATGGTTGGAGACGGGATAAATGATGCTCCTGCTCTTGCTACAGCGAACATTGGTATGGCAATTGGAACGGGAACGGATGTAGCGATGGAAGCAGCGGATATAACGTTAATCCGCGGTGACTTAAATAGTATTGCTGATGCGATCTTTATGAGTAAAATGACGATAAGAAATATTAAACAAAATTTATTCTGGGCATTAGCTTATAACGCGTTAGGAATTCCAATTGCGGCATTAGGTTTCTTAGCCCCTTGGGTTGCTGGAGCAGCGATGGCATTTAGTTCTGTATCCGTTGTATTAAATGCATTACGATTACAAAGAGTTAAATTAAAATCTTAAAGAGCTACATTAAGTAATTGAATAGAATTAAAAAACAATACTTTGAATAAGTATTGTTTTTTTTGTTCGTATAGAAATTAAAACGATATAATAAAGTAGAAATATAGAATCGTATGTAGTAGAAAAGTTAAGAGGTAGTTTCGTAAGGAGACTTATATATGTTAAAAGATATTATAATTAGAACATTCCAGAAAGAAGATTTAGATCAAGTATTACAATTGTTCTATGAAACAGTTCATACGGTTAATGCAAAAGATTATAATGAGTTACAGCTACAGGCGTGGGCACCGGAGCAACTAGATAGAGAAAATTGGTTACAGTCTTTAGAAAAGAATATTAGCTATGTAGCGGATCATAAAGGTGTGATTGTGGGGTTTGGGGATTATAACGATGATCGTTACGTAGATCGTTTATTTACGCATAAAGATTATCAAGGGAAAAGAGTCGCTTCATACATACTACAGAAGTTAGAAAAAGAAGCAGTGAACCTAGGGCATAGGGAGATATATACAGAGGCGAGCATTACCGCAAAACCTTTTTTTGAAAGTAAAGGTTTTATTTGCATAAAAGAACAAAAGAAACAACATAATGGTCAGATTTTTATTAATTATGTTATGAAAAAAATATCCTTCTCATAAATGAGAAGGATATTTTTCATTATTTTACAGCTTCTTTTAGTTCTTTACCAGCTTTGAAAGCAGGTACTTTAGAAGCTGCGATTTGCATTTCTTCACCAGTTTGTGGGTTACGGCCTGTACGAGCAGCTCTTTCACGAACTTCGAATGTACCGAATCCGATAAGTTGTACTTTTTCACCAGCAGCTAAAGTGTTAGTGATTGATTCTACTACAGTTTGTACAACTACAGTAGCTTCTTTTTGAGAAATCTCAGCATTTTGTGCTACGTTTTTAATTAATTCTGTTTTGTTCATGTTTTTCACCTCATATGTAAATAATGCTATTTAAGTTGTTATTATAACGTATAAAACATTCGAGAACAAGTGTACGTACATATATTCGCAAAAAAAATGAAATTTGTAATATTTTTTAGGGCACTTTATAGACATTCCATTTAAGCGGACAGAGATTTGTTCTTCATTTCAGTCTTCTCTTGATGAGCAGGTAGTTTCTTATTATAAGATATGAAGTAAGGTAGTGCTACAAATAACATACCTCCTACTAAATTTCCAAAGAAAACAAAAATAAAGTTTGGAAAATATTCAGCCCAAGTGAAATGACCGGCAAAAATGGCGGCTGGGATGACAAACATATTGGCTACAACGTGTTGAAATCCAATCGCAACAAAAGTCATAACCGGGAACCAAATACCGATAATCTTTCCGATAAATTCTTTACTTCCCATACTGAGCCAAACAGCTAAACAAACGAGCCAATTACATCCGATTGCAGAAATAAATGCTTGCAATGGTGTATCTTGTAGTTTCGCTTGAGCGATAGAAATAGTTTTTGCTAAAAAAGCTCCTTCAGTTAAGCCAACGATATGACCGAAAAAGTAGGCTACAAATACAGCCCCTATGAAATTGCTAAATGTAACAATAACTAAATTTCGTATGAAATAAAATAAAGTAATTTTCTTTTGAAGCCAGGCCATAGAAACTGTCATCATGTTACCAGTTACTAGTTCACCGCCTGCAAGAATAACGAGAATAAGGCCAATAGGGAATACAGCAGCGCCTAGAAAACTAGTAAATGATCCCCAAGCCTTTGGCATTGTTCCAATAACATGAATATCGAGTAAATACCCTAATGCTATAAAAGCACCGCCAAAAAAACCGAGAATTAACATAGGGAGTAATGATAAATGAGCTTTTTTTCTTCCGGAATTAGCAGCAAGTTCCGTAATTTCTTCTGGTGTAAATACAGACATGAATAACCCCTCCGTAATAAAATGATGGAATGAATAGAAAAAATTTCGAAAATCTATGTATTATAAAAATATGTTATGACTTCTGTATAAAATTGTCAAAGTGAATAGAGAGGGAATTACATATTGATAACATTGTTCATGTTGTCACATGAATGTAACAATAAGGATTTAAAGTGTTTCTAGAGGTGAAAACATGAATACGAATCATGTAAAAAAAGAACGAAAAAAATCAATCGTAAAGATATTTATTATTAGTTTTATAAGTATATTAATGATACCAGTAAGTTTGTATTATTATGGGACAGAAATAGAACGAAAACTAGTAACAGTTACGTGGAATGAAATAGAAGCTTCTACAATTCCTAAAGAGTTTAATAATAAAAAAATATTGCAGTTTTCAGATGTACATTTAGGACCAGAGTTTACACTGAAACAACTTGAACATTTAGTGGAGAAGATGAATGAATTACATCCAGATATAGTAGTTTTTACCGGAGATTTAATAGATAAATTTGGGTCTTATAGTGCGGAAAGAGAAGAAGCGAAGGTTATTTTGCAGAAAATTTACGCTCCCTTAGGGAAATATGCTGTGTTTGGGAATCATGATAGGGGCGGGGGCGGTAGTTTATTTTACAAAAAATATATGGAAGAAGCTGGTTTTTCTGTATTAGTAAATGAAGTGCAGAAAATTAAAGTGGAAAACGGCAAATATATTATAATATCAGGTTTGGATGATTTTCTATTAGGGAAGCCGCAAATAGATTCAACTTTAAAAAACTTGAAACAAAATGATTTCAACATGTTATTAGTACATGAGCCGGATGTTGTAACCAAAATAAATCGTTACCCAGTTGATCTTCAACTGTCAGGACATAGTCACGGAGGACAAGTCCAAATTCCTTTTGTAGGTCCGTTAATTACTACCAAACTAGCTGAGCACTACGTTGAAGGTATGTATGAAGTAGAGGGGAAGAGTAAGCCGTTATATTTATATGTAAATCGTGGCATTGGGACTACTAGGATGCCTGTTAGATTTTGTAGTGTACCTGAGCTTTCAATTTTTGTGTTGAAGCAAAATAGTAACTAGAATATTTAACAATATGATTCCAAGGAACGTGCGATGTTGGTCGATGGAAAAGAGTTTCTTAAAACTTTAGATGTGACAAAGTAATTTTCATAAGTAAAAAACAACAATAGGACCTATAAAGGGACCTATTGTTGTTTTTATCCTGCATTGATTGCCCATAAATGTCCGATTGATGAGGGCTAATTATAGTTTTACTTTGTTATTTTTGCAAGGAAAGACCATCAAAATATGTTCTATAGTTACTAGAGAATTCAAAGTTGTTTTTTGCATCCCAATTAATAGACCAAGACATTAGGCCGCGGAATGCAGGATAGCCACTCTGGTTAGAAAGTTTATACTTTCCTCCGAATGGAACTCCTTTAATGATATAATTTAAAGCTTTTTTCATTTCAGTTGGCGAAATGTATCCACCACTTGGAGCTGCCGCTGGTGCTGCTGGAAGCCCAATCATGACTTGATCTGAACGAAGAGCTGGGAAAATGTTATTTGCATTACCACCTACAGGAAAACCATGTAAGAGCATATCTGCCATAGCGACCTCGTAGTCTGCAGTACCTTGATTGTAGTTATTACCGTCCATTCCAATCCCGCTACCAGCGTTGTAGTGTTGAACGTGAATGTATGTTAGTTTATCTTTCACTCCGTAAATAATTGGTAAATATGCACCCCATATGCTTCCATATGCGCTATATCCGCCTTGAACATAAGCTGTTTCAGGGGCCATGCTTAATAGAAAATCTGGACCATAATGATCTGAGATTGTTCGAATAGCTGAAATAAGATTTACGATTTGAGGGGTAGTTGGGTTTTTGAAGTTAGTGTCATTTCCGTTTAAGTAAATACCTGATTCAAGGTCAATATCTATTCCGTCAAAACCGTATTTATCGATCAGAGATTGTATGGAATTAATAAAACGATCCTTAGCGGCATTGTCAGGAAGTAAAACGACCCCATTTTGTCCACCTATTGAAAGAACTATTTTCTTTCCTTTACTTTTTAAATAAGAAATATCTGATTTGAATTCTGCATCTGTACCATACACAGGAGAAAATTCAACAGTGGAACGATCACCACCAGTTTCACCAAAAGATACATTGATTACATCCCATTTTGGTGAAACGTCTTTTAATTTAATAATGCCAGTACCGTTATCAAAATTATGCCAGTATCCAACGAGTAATTTTGAACCTAAATTGTTTGCTGCTTGTGCTTGGAAAGGGGATAACGGTAGAAGTAAGAACATTACTAAAATACAACAAAAAAATTTGAACTTGTTTAACATATCAACACTCCTATACAAAAAGTTGTCTAGATGTATAATCTTGTTTATTTAATAATATCTGAAAATTCTTTCTTTTGTAAAGGGACTATAATTTTCTCAACAATTGTGTATGGGAAAGTATTAAACCTAATGTAATAATTTTTGAAGGAGGTTGAATTTTAATTGTTGAATTCAGAATATTTTGATATATTTTAAAGTATAGGACAAAATCTTTCGCACAGTACTCTTACATAAATTTCAAAATTTAGTTTGGAAGGGGATGTACAAGATTTGGATAAAAATCTAAAGAAAGACCTCAAAATACGCCACATTACAATGATTTCAATTGGCGGTGTAATAGGGGCTGGTTTGTTTGTTGGAAGTGGTGCAGTTGTACATTCGGCAGGACCAGGTTCTATCGTTTCATATGCATTAGCAGGACTTCTAGTCATTTTCGTCATGAGAATGCTAGGAGAAATGGCAGCTGTTAATCCGACAAGTGGTTCATTTGCAACGTATGCAAGAGAAGCGATTGGTCCTTGGGCGGGTTATACAATAGGCTGGTTATACTGGTTTTTTTGGGTAATTGTTATTGCAATAGAAGCCACAGCAGGTGCTGGTATTATCCAATATTGGATTCCACAAATACCGCTTTGGTTATTAAGTTTAATATTAACAATTTTATTAACGCTGACGAACGTTTTTTCGGTGAAATCATTTGGAGAGTTTGAATATTGGTTTTCTTTTATTAAAGTAATAAGTATTGTTTTGTTCCTTTGTCTAGGTCTTGCTGTTATTTTAGGATTTGTTCCAGGAACAGAAGCACCCGGCACTTCGAATTTAATTGGACAAGGTGGATTTATGCCAAACGGTATAAGTTCGGTACTGCTTGGAATTACTGTCGTTATATTTTCATTTATGGGATCAGAAATTGTAGCGGTAGCCGCAGGTGAATCTGCAGAACCTGTAAAAGCAGTAAAAACAGCAACAAACAGTGTGATTTGGCGTATTCTTGTATTTTTTATTGGGTCTATAGCGGTAGTTGTTACGCTACTGCCATGGAATTCAGCAAACATATTAAAAAGTCCATTTGTAGCTGTACTTGAACATATAGGAATACCAGCTGCGGCACAAATTATGAATTTTATCGTTTTAACAGCTGTACTCTCTTGTTTAAATTCGGGTTTATATACAAACTCAAGAATGCTTTTTTCGATGGCAGAAAGAGGAGATGCTCCAAAGGCGTTTTTGAAATTGAACAGTAGTGGTGTTCCAGTTCGGGCCGTTTTATTTGGAACTTTCTTCGCTTATATTGGCGTTGTGTTTAGTTACATTTCTCCAGATAAAGTCTTTTTGTTTTTAGTGAATGCATCTGGCGGGATTGCGTTACTAGTTTATCTCGTTATTGCAGTTTCGCATTTAAAGATGCGTAAAAAAATGGGGAAAGTGGAACAACAAAATTTGAAAGTGAAAATGTGGCTTTTTCCGTATGTAACGTATGTTACAATTGTTGCTATTATAGCAGTTTTAGTTGCGATGTTCGCAATTGATACTTTACGTTCACAAGCACTTTTAACAATGTTTGTTACTGTTCTTATCATACTTTCTTATTTTATTTTTAATAGAAATAAAAATAGCACAGTTTTGAATCCTAAAAGTAAGAATGAGGAATCTGTTCGATTCTAATTTTCTAATTTTCTAATTTTCGAAGAGAGTTACACCCAGTCATTGCTATAAAAGAATCATATATAATCATAGAAACAAGTAATTACTATTGTCATAGTGGATATAAACTTTTTTCTTGACTTTTTATACGAAGGCGAGCAAAATGGTAAAAAAGGAAGGGGGGGATGATAATGGAAGAGTACGTATTAGAGCTGTATAACCTGTTATATACGACAGAATGGCAAGATATTGTTTCGTTTCTAGGAATCGTATTTTGCATGAAAATTGTAATTGTATATATGGAAGAGCAAGGTATGTTCTATTCCTTCTCATCCCCGTTCGATATGCAGCGCGAGCCGTTGCTAAACTATGCCAATGTGAATTACGAACAAATTCCTTTTGTTATTTTCTTTATGATTCGATTTATTACAGCAATTGTAAGGAAAAAGGAAAGTGACGATGAAGAGTGCCACTCAACTTGTAATATAGCGAATGTTTTTTAAGCTAAATACAAGGAGGAGATTTATATGTGGTTTCGATTTCTTATGATTGGTTTCTTTTCATTAACAGCAATTTCTTTAATGGGATATCAAGTGTCTGAAATTTTTCAAGCATATAGCGATACATTTTTTAACAAAAACTAATCGCGTTGCTATTTGAATAATAAAGCGATAAAATCCTTCTTAAGAAGTTTTATTAAGAAGGATTTTTTCTTTGTCTTATCTTGCTGTGTCAAACTATTGTCACATTTACACTGTGAATAGTATGTTAAAATAGTGAGGTTACGTATACATATTTGAAGGAAGAGGGAGTGACCATTTTGGTGGATCAATCAACAAATCAGAAAAGCTATGCTCCTATTGTGATAACGCTTTCTGTAATTGTAAATGCGATTATTTTATTTTTGTTCTTTGGACCTGTTGGCTATGAAGGAGAATTACATTTTGATGTAACAATTTTACCAATGTTAAATGCAATTTTTAATAGCTTTACGTTCGTATTCTTATTAGCAGCTCTATACTCTATTATTAAGAAGAATGTGAAAATGCACCGTGGTTTCATCCTGGCAGCATTTACAACGACGTTGCTATTTTGTGTTTCTTATTTATCTTATCATTACTTAGCGCCAGCAACACATTTTGGCGGAGAAGGATTCATTAAATATGTGTATTTCATCATTTTAATTACACATATTATCCTGGCGGCAATTATTGTACCGCTTGCATTGTTTGCACTTGTATTTGGTTTTACAAATCAATTAACACGTCATCGTAAAATTGTACGTTGGACGATGCCGATTTGGTTATATGTAAGTTTATCTGGTGTTATTGTTTACTTAATGATCTCACCTTATTACCAATAAAAAATCTCAGCCTGTAGGCTGGGATTTTTTTATTAAGCAAATATTTTTGTGAAATGAAAAAAATATGGTATACAAAAGTATAGTTGCTTTTCATATAGAAGGGATGGTAAAGGAATATGCAAAATTTTGTATTTCGTAATCCAACGAAACTTATTTTCGGTAAAGGTCAATTAGAGCAGTTAAAAACTGAAATTCCACAGTTCGGTAAAAAAGTTCTTCTCGTATACGGGGGAGGCAGCATTAAAAGAAACGGTATTTATGATAATGTAATTTCTATTTTAAAGGATATAAATGCAGAAGTATTTGAATTGACAGGTGTTGAACCGAATCCACGTGTATCAACTGTAAAGAAAGGGATTCAAATTTGTAAAGAAAATGGTGTTGAATTTATTTTAGCAGTTGGTGGAGGAAGTGTGATCGACTGTACGAAGGCAATTGCAGCTGGTAGTAAGTACGATGGAGATGTATGGGATATTGTAACGAAAAAAACATTTGCTAATGAGGCATTACCATTTGGTACTGTACTTACTCTTGCAGCAACAGGATCTGAAATGAATGCAGGCTCGGTAATTACAAACTGGGAAACGAATGAAAAGTATGGATGGGGTAGCCCAGTTACTTTCCCGCAGTTTTCAATTTTAGATCCAGTTCATACTACTTCTGTACCGAAAGATCAAACAATTTACGGTATGGTAGATATTATGTCGCACGTATTAGAACAATATTTCCATCATGGAACGAATACAGAACTACAAGATCGTTATTGTGAAGCTGTTTTAAAAACAGTAATTGAGACAGCACCTAAGCTTTTAAGTGATTTAGAAAATTATGAGCATAGAGAAACTATTTTATATTGTGGTACTATGGCGTTAAACGGCATTTTAGCGATGGGAGTAAAAGGAGATTGGGCGACTCATAATATTGAGCATGCAGTTTCTGCTGTTCATGATATACCACACGGGGGTGGCCTTGCAATTTTATTCCCGAACTGGATGAAACATGTTGTAGAGGAAAATGTAAGTCGTTTTAAACAGTTCGCTGTTCGTGTATTTGATATAGAAACAGATGGCAAAACAGATAAAGAAGTGGCTTTAGAAGGAATTAAGGCACTGCGTCAATTTTGGACTTCAATTGAAGCGCCAGCAACATTAGCTGATTACGGTATTGGAGAAAATGAAATTGATATAATGGCTAATAAAGCGATGGCGTATGGTGAATTTGGTAACTTTAAAAAATTAAATAAAGATGATGTTTTAAGTATATATAAAGCTTCTTTATAAGTGAATTTAGAAAAGAAACCTATTTGATTGTTTAATCGAATAGGTTTCTTTTTGCTGTTTATAAATGTTTATGGGTGTTTTTGATTATTTTTGATTGTTTGTGGTTGATTTTTGTGACCGTTTTCATTATACTGTAATCAAAGAAGAGGTGAATAAAATGTTAACTCCTGAACGTCATCAAATGATATTGCAACTTGTAAAAGAACAGAAAGTTGTAAAATTACAGCAATTAGTTGAAAGAACAGAAAGCTCTGAGTCGACAATTCGCCGTGATTTAGCACAATTGGAAAAGCAAAGGTTATTAAAAAGAGTTCATGGTGGTGCCGCTGTTTTAACAGGAAAAGGGCAAGAACCAACGATGGTTGAAAAATCATCCAAAAACATTCAAATAAAACAACAAATTGCTAATTATGCGGCTAGCGTTATTGAACAAGGTGATTGTATTTATTTAGATGCAGGAAGTACAACATTTGAAATGATTCCATTTTTAATAAATAAAGATGTGACTGTCGTTACGAATGGACTTATGCATATTGAAGCTTTAGTTGAAAATAATATTCGTGCGTATTTACTAGGTGGAATGATGAAGAGTAGGACGAAAGCTTTAATCGGTGCTATGGCACAGGAAAGTATGCAGAAGTATCGTTTTGATAAATGTTTTTTAGGTGCAAATGGTGTACATGAACAGCTTGGCTTTACAACGCCAGATCCAGAAGAAGCGCTCTTAAAACAAATGGCATTAACATTAGCAAACGAAGGATATTTCTTAATTGATGAAAGTAAGTTTTCAGAAGTTGCATTTGCGAAAATTGCAAATGTTGAAGAAGCAAATATTATTACAAACCATTTAGAAATTGATTTAGAAAAATATAAAAGACAAACCAATGTAATTGAGGCTGATAAACAATGATCTATACAGTTACTTTAAACCCATCTATTGATTATGTAGTACAAGTTAATTCCTTTGATTTAGGCGCAGTCAATCGAGCAGAGAAAGATATGAAGTTTCCTGGAGGAAAAGGGATTAATGTTTCTCGCGTTCTCCATCGTTTAGGTGTGGAAAATATAGCACTTGGATTTACTGGTGGATTCACCGGTCAATTTATTAAAGGTGTATTACAGGCGGAAGGCGTAATGACAAACTTCATCCAAGTAGACGGAGATTCCCGAATTAATGTGAAAATAAAAGGACAAGAAGAGACAGAATTAAATGGGCAAGGTCCTAATGTGACAAATGAGCAATTTGAACAATTAATGAAACAAATCGAAAGTATGAAGCAGGGAGATTGCGTTGTGCTAGCTGGAAGTGTACCTGCATCTATCCCAACTACCTTTTATGAATCAATCGCAGCGCTCGGAGCTGAAAAAGGTATTCGAGTAGTAGTCGATGCGAGTGGAAGTGCACTGCAGCATGTAATTAAAAATAAGCCATTTTTAATTAAGCCAAACCATCATGAACTTGGTGAGTTGTTTGGAGTGGAGCTTTCAACAGTAGAGGACGTTTTACCTTATGGAAGAAAATTAATTGAACAAGGTATAAAACACGTTATCGTATCGATGGCTGGAGAGGGAGCTTTATTATTTACGGCAGAAGGTATATATGAAGCGACTGTTCCAAAAGGTGTTGTAATTAATTCAGTTGGGGCCGGAGATTCTCTTGTTGCAGGGTTTGTAGGCAAATATGAACAGACAAAAGATATTGAAAAGGCATTTCAATACGGCGTTGCAACAGGGAGTGCAACAGCATTTTCAGCTGATTTATGTAAGAAGGAAAAAGTAGAAGAATTATTGTCGCAAGTAATTGTAGCTAAGCGATAGGGGGAAGCAACATATGAAAATTACAGAACTATTAAAAAGAGATACAGTCATTATGGATTTGACGGCTTCAAATAAAGAAGCTGTCATAGATGAATTAGTTGAGAAATTAAATGGGGCAAATCGTTTAAATAGTAAAATGGAATTTAAAGAAGCTATTTTAAAGCGGGAGTCCCAAAGTACGACTGGAATAGGGGAAGGTATTGCAATACCTCATGCGAAGACAAAGGCTGTTAAACAACCATCGATTTGTTTTGGTAGAAGTGTAAGCGGTATCAATTATGAGTCGCTTGACGGACAGCCAGCACACTTATTCTTTATGATTGCTGCAAGTGAAGGAGCGAATAATACTCATTTAGAAACGTTGTCTCGTTTATCGACATTATTAATGGATGAAGGATTTCGCAAGCAACTATTAGAAGCAAAGGATGAAAGTGAGCTTCTTCAACTATTTGATGAAAAAGAGAATGAAAAAGAAGAAGAGATTGAAGTCGCAAAACCAGAAGGAAATGAACCGTACGTACTTGCTGTTACAGCTTGTCCAACTGGAATCGCTCACACATATATGGCAGCGGATAGCTTAAAAGCAAAAGCGACAGAGTTAGGAATAGCGATTAAAGTTGAAACAAACGGATCGACAGGTATTAAAAACGGTTTAACGAAAGAGGATATTGAACGTGCAACAGCTATTATTGTTGCGGCGGATAAACAAGTAGAAATGAATCGTTTTGCTGGTAAACATGTCATTCAAGTACCAGTCGCTGATGGGATTAGAAAAACGGAAACACTTCTTAATCGAGCTGTAAAGCAAGATGCACCAATCTTTAAAGGTGTAAAAGAAGATGGAAAGGCAGAAAGTACGGAAAAAGAAAAAGGATTAGGAATTTATAAGCATTTAATGAATGGCGTAAGTAATATGCTTCCGTTCGTTGTTGGCGGCGGGATTTTAATAGCGCTAGCGTTTTCGTTTGGTGGTATAAAGGCGGAAGGTCCTTTAGCTGAATTGTTCATGTCAATTGGTGGAGGAAAAACAGGTGCGTTTTTATTCCTTGTACCAATTTTAGCTGGATTTATTGCAAGTTCTATTGCTGATCGTCCTGGTTTTATGCCTGGTGTTGTAGGTGGATTTTTAGCGGCGAATGCGAATGCTGGCTTTTTAGGTGGATTAATTGCTGGTTTCTTAGCTGGATATGTTGTTTTAGGGTTGAAAAGATTATTTTCAGGACTACCAGTACAATTAGAAGGAATTAAACCTGTTTTGTTATATCCAGTCTTTGGATTATTGATTACAGGAGTTGTAATGCAAAAAGCAGTGATTCCGCCTGTAGTAGCATTAAATGAAATGTTGACAGGGTGGTTAAATGGTTTATACGGTACGAATGCTATATTACTAGGTCTTATTTTAGGTGGTATGATGGCAATTGATATGGGTGGTCCAATTAATAAAGCGGCGTTTACGTTTGGTATTGCTGCAATAGAAGTACAGAATTTTGGAGTGCACTCAGCAGTTATGGCTGGTGGTATGGTACCGCCACTTGCGATTGCATTTGCAACTACATTCTTTAAATCAAAGTTTACAGAAGCGGAACGTAAATCTGGTTTAACAAATTATATTATGGGAGCATCGTTCATTACAGAAGGTGCGATTCCGTTTGCAGCTGCAGATCCGGTTCGAGTAATCGTAAGTTGTGTTGTTGGTTCAAGTATTGCAGGTGCGTTATCTATGTTATTCCAAATTACATTACCAGCACCGCATGGTGGATTATTTGTAATAGCGTTAGTAAATAAACCGTTACTATATATTTTCTCTATATTAATTGGAACGATTGTCTCGGCTATTATGCTAGGTGTTTGGAAAAAGAAAGTTCAATAACAAATGAAAAGAGAGCAGCTTTTAGTAGCTGCTCTCTTTTTATTACAAAAAAATAGGTTAACAATTAAATATTGATGTTTTTTGGTAAAAGATGTAACGAATTGTTACTTTTTTGTAACAAAAAAGTAACACTGTAATTTTTTCTGGAAAAAAGTTCTTGTGCTCGTATATGAAAAATATATGAAAACCACTGGAGATTGTATGAGAAATACATTTTATTAATATGGAAATTTATGTTACAACTCGTTAATCGTATATTACGAATGCTTTGTAATTGTGTGATTTCTAAAAATTCTAAAAATCTGTTGCTATAATGAAAATACGAAAACAAAGCAAATGGAGGCTATTCATGAAAAAATTATTAGGTATAGCAACAGCAGCAGTTTTTGGTCTTGGGATTTTTGCGGGTTCTGCTAAAGCGGAAACAATTGTAACAACAGACGTATTAAATGTTAGAGAAAACCCAAATGTAGAGTCAAAGCTTGTAGGTAAAGTGTTAAGTGGGAATACACTAGATGTTATAAATACAGAAAATGGATGGACAAAAATTAAGTTGAACGGTAAGGAAGCGTTTGTAAGTGCCGATTTTACAAAGAGCACATATTATGTAACGGCGGGCGTATTAAATGTTCGTGCTGGAGCGAATACTGATTCTGAAATTTTAGGTAAACTTAATAAAAATGATGTGATTGAAACGACGAATCAAGTTCAAAATGAATGGTTACAATTCGACTACAATGGAAAAGTTGGATATGTTCACGTGCCATTTTTAACAGGAACAGCACCTGTAATCGAAAAGAAAGAGGTTGTAGCTCAAGAAGAAGCGCCAGCTAGAACAAATACGCCGGTTAAAAATAATACAGTAGTTAAGAATAAAGAGTCTGTTAAGAGTAACGATTCTATTAAGAATGTAGAATCAAGTAAACCTGTGGTAAAAGAAAAACCGGCTGCAAAACCAGTTGCAAAATCTACTGAAACAAGTGCGCCTACTGGTGGTCGTGAAATTACAGTAGAAGCGACGGCATATACAGCAGATCCGAGTGAGAATGGTTCGTATGGTGGTCGTGTATTAACTGCAATGGGGCATGATTTAACAGCAAATCCAAATATGAAAGTAATTGCTGTTGATCCGAAAGTAATTCCGCTTGGATCAAAAGTATGGGTAGAAGGATATGGAGAAGCGATTGCTGGAGACACTGGTGGTGCGATTAAAGGAAATCGTATTGATGTATTAGTCGGTTCAGATGGTAGTGCTAATAGCTGGGGGCGCAAATCTGTAAAAGTGAAAGTTATACAATAGGTTATCGATATTAATATAAAAAGCGGTTGCTTGAAATTATGTAAGCAGCCGCTTTTTATGGATTATTGAAATGGATAAATAGTTTTACCTGTAATAATTTTATATGCACTGCAAAATTGCGTTTGTATATATTCTGTATTTTTATTTTCTGGATGTAATGTTGTTTCATGGAGGGTAGAATGAAAAGCCCGTAGTAAACAATTTAGGGCGAAGTATAATTCCTCTTGTGAACAATTTTGTTCTTTTATAGAAGTAGCTAAAATGAGGTCTTTTGTCAAAGATGAAAAATTGATGGTGGATTGTTTCATAGTTAACTCATCCTCTCGAAACTATTTTTATCATGTATATGCAGAATTGGACAAACTATGTTCTTTTTTCTGTATAACTTCATGTACCGAAATGAAAGAACTTGCAATCATGCCGTTAAAATTGGTAAGATTGGGTATAATCAATAGATGGAGTATATTACATAAAGAGAGTTGAATGATATGGGAGAAGTGCAACGTGAAAAAGTTGCTGTCATCATTGGACCAACTGCTGTTGGAAAGACGAAGTTAAGTATCAATCTTGCCAAAGCGTTGAACGGTGAAATTATTAGTGGTGATTCCATGCAGATCTATCGAACGATGGATATTGGAACTGCAAAGGTAACAAAAGCAGAGATGGACGGAATTCCACATTATATGATCGATATAAAAAATCCGGAAGATTCATTTTCTGTCGCGGAATTTCAAGAACGTGTTCGCAAGCATATTCGAGAAATTACAGAACGTGGTAAATTACCAATTATAGTTGGTGGGACCGGTCTTTATATACAATCTGTTTTATTCGATTATCAGTTTACAGATGATGCTGGTGATGTGATATACCGAGAGCAAATGGAAAAGTTAGCTTTAGAACGCGGTGTGGAATATGTACATAAAAAATTGCAAGAAGTAGATCCAGAAAGTGCGGAGCGTATTCACGCAAATAATGTACGACGTGTCATTCGGGCGTTAGAAATTTTCCACACGTCGGGTGAAAAAATGAGTGAACAAATTGAGAAACAAGAAAAAGAGTTACTCTATGATGTTTCATTAATTGGCTTGACAATGGATCGAGAAATGCTATACGATCGCATTAACTTACGAGTGGATTTGATGATGGAACAAGGCCTATTAGAGGAAGTAGAAGGGCTGTATAATAGAGGGATACGAGATTGTCAATCTATTCAAGCGATTGGATATAAAGAAATCTATGATTATTTTGAGAATCGAGTTTCTTTAGAAGATGCGGTATCACAATTAAAGACGAATTCGCGTCGTTATGCAAAGCGTCAATTAACGTGGTTCCGTAATAAAATGGATGTCACGTGGTTTGATGTTACAAACGGTGAAAAAACGTCAGAAATTTTACGATACATAGAAGGAAAGTTACAAGTAAAGTCGAATAATAGTAAGTAGAGAAAAAGAGGAGGATTCGACATGAAGCAATCAATCAATATTCAAGATCAGTTTTTAAATCAACTCCGTAAAGAAAATACGTTTGTTACGCTGTACTTATTAAATGGTTTCCAGCTTCGTGGACTAATTAAAGGATTTGATAATTTTACAGTCCTGCTGGAAACAGAAGGTAAGCAACAGCTTATTTATAAACATGCAATTTCTACATTTGTACCACAAAAAAATGTTTCAATTGAATTAGAATAGTAATGAATTATTGTACATAACAAAAAAGAGCGAGTTTCCTCGCTCTTTTTTTATTTGTCATAAACAATATATAGTGAAATTTAAGCGATTCTAAATACAGTAAGGCGGATGTTAGTATTTCCTGTTGCAGGGATCGTAATCTCATTAAGTGTAGATTGGACAGAGATTCTTGCACCAGCTGCTAATGTTTCTATTGTAGTAAATGAAAGTGAGTCGCCTATTAAATTTGAAGAGAAATTATCAGTTGCGACTGCTCCATTAATTGAAATTCCTACTCCGAGTGGAGCGCATCCTGGCGCAGTTGTAGAAATGGATACGCTAATTACATAAATACCACCGTTAATAACAGTAACTGTATCTGTGCCGTTGAAGATAATATTGTTTACGTTAATTGCAGTACTAAAAATAAAATTATTAAATTGCAGTACTGTTTGCTGAATATTGTTTGTTACAACAATTGTTGCTATAGGGAAGCTAGGTCCAGTAGGCCCAGTAGGTCCGGTAGGTCCAGTAACTCCTATGCCAGTAGCGCCGGTAGCACCCGTTGGTCCTTGAATGCCTTGAGCACCTTGAGGTCCAGTGGCACCAGTGGCACCAGTAGCGCCAGTAGCACCCGTGTTACCTTGAACACCTTGAGGTCCAGTGGCACCGGTAGCGCCTGTGTTACCTTGAACACCTTGAGGTCCAGTGGCACCAGTAGCGCCAGTAGCACCCGTGTTACCTTGAACACCTTGAGGTCCAGTAGCACCAGTAGCACCTGTGTTACCTTGAACACCTTGAGGTCCAGTAGCACCTGTGTTACCTTGAACACCTTGAGGTCCAGTGGCACCAGTAGCACCTGTGTTACCTTGAACACCTTGAGGTCCAGTGGCACCAGTAGCACCTGTGTTACCTTGAACACCTTGAGGTCCAGTAGCACCAGTAGCACCCGTGTTACCTTGAGCACCTTGAGGTCCAGTAGCACCCGTGTTACCTTGAGGTCCCTGAGGTCCAGTGGCACCAGTAGCACCCGTGTTACCTTGAGCGCCTTGAGGTCCAGTAGCGCCAGTAGCACCTGTGTTACCTTGAACACCTTGAGGTCCAGTAGCACCAGTAGCGCCTGTGTTACCTTGAACACCTTGAGGTCCAGTGGCACCAGTAGCACCGGTAGCGCCCGTGTTACCTCGAGGCCCAGTGGCACCGGTAGCGCCAGTAGCGCCCGTGTTACCTCGAGGCCCAGTGGCACCGGTAGCGCCAGTAGCGCCCGTGTTACCTCGAGGCCCAGTGGCACCGGTAGCGCCAGTAGCGCCCGTGTTACCTTGAGGTCCAGTGGCACCAGTAGCGCCCGTGTTACCTTGAGGCCCAGTAGCGCCAGTAGCGCCCGTATTACCTCGAGGCCCAGTAGCGCCAGTAGCGCCTGTGTTACCTTGAGGCCCAGTGGCACCGGTAGCGCCAGTAGCGCCCGTGTTACCTTGAGGTCCAGTGGCACCAGTAGCGCCCGTGTTACCTCGAGGCCCAGTGGCACCGGTAGCGCCAGTAGCGCCCGTGTTACCTTGAGGTCCAGTGGCACCGGTAGCGCCAGTAGCGCCCGTGTTACCTCGAGGCCCAGTAGCGCCGGTAGCGCCCGTGTTACCTCGAGGCCCAGTGGCACCAGTAGCGCCTGCTGGTCCAGTAGGTCCGGTAGGTCCTTGAATGAACGAAGCAGAATTAACTAGAGCAGTTTGTAATGCTGCTATTAATTTAAGGAGCTCTTGAAGTGTGCAAGGGTCAATTCGGAATAATTTTGTAATGTATAGTAAATAGTTAATGAGATTTTGAAGCTCAATAAATACAGCGCTTGCTACAAAGGTTGGATTTCTTAATATAGTTATTAAGTTTTTAATAATAGCTAACCCTTGTGCTTTCAGGGAGGAAGTAGCGTCTAGTGAACAAATAAATTTACTCAGTAGGTTCAATGTATCGATTAGGTCTTCAATATTTTGGGGAGATGGATTTGCGAAAAGTTTTGGGATTATTTTTGTTAAATCAATAATAATCGCACGAAATGTTCTAAGTTGAGCTTTAGTAATTGGGATTGATGGAGTATTCGGGATTCGTCCGGCGCTACTTGGAAAGCATGGTTTGGAGAATTTGTTTTGATTGTCGTTATAACGAGACATTAAATCTCTCCTTTCTCACGAAAATGTGAACGAAACTCATCATAGTAGATGCAGAAATTAGTTAAATGGTCATAGTAAAATCGTTTGTTTAAAGAAAAAATAGAAAAAACGCCTTACAATAAGGCGTTTTTTCTATTTTCTGCGTATTGATAATATCGCTTTAAGGAAATTTTTGATTTGAATCCAGCGAGTTTTATAATTTCTGATTCAGGAGTTTCTTTTTTTATTAAGTTTAAAATATAGGTGTTACGAAAATGTTGTCCTGAAATTCCTTTACGTAAATTGGCTCTAGCCACTTCGAGGCGAATCATTTTTTGTATAGCAATTTCCGTTAATGCCTTTGGTGCATCATTTTCATATACCCACCTGTATGTTCCACGGTTAAAATCGAATGCGACAAATAATGGATCATCACTATGGTATTTAGGACGAACTGGTTCTGGGATGCTTTTGTAATAATTATATAGTTGTTTTTTGTCTTCTTTTGCTAATGTAATTGTTCTTTCTACACCTGCGGTTGCTGGGATTGATAATGTATTAGTTTCAAAGTGAACGTGATGCATTGTTAATGCTGTAAGTTCCTGTAAGGATAAACCGTAGTCAATCAATAGATTTAAAATAGCAATATTGCGATCCATTAATAAGGGGCGCACAGGAAGTTGTTTTTCTGAAAGTCCTTCTAATGAAGTGACTATATACTTTAACCTTTTTTCTTCATCAGGTGAAATGAAATCTTCGTTACGAAGTGTACGGTCTGGTTGAATAGATATTTCCATATTCTTCAATGGATTAGGAATGTTTAGAAAATGATGCATTCTATTTAGTACAATAAATACACGATGCATCGTTTTTTCTGAGTAATGTCGATTCGTTTTTAAATCGGAAAAGTAATCTTCGTAGTCTTTTGTACAAAGTGTAGCCCATATATTACTGGAAGGGAGCTTTTTGTTTTTTTCTAACCAATGTCCGAAGTCTTCAATGTCATAAACATAACGTTTAATAGTTGAGGGTTTTCGGCCTTTATTCAATAAAAAAATAGAAAAGGCTTGTATTGTATCATGGAATTCCGTTGTCTCCATAGTCCCACCACCTTAATTATTTCTTATATTATAGCAAACTTTTCTGAAAATAGGCATTTACAAGGGGGACAGGAATAATAATATTTGGTGAGTGGATAAAATGAGGTGATTGTATGGAACAATCGATGCGAAAGAAAAACAACAATCAAATTAATATTGTGTTAAACCATCGAAAGAAAATTTCTTTGCCAGCCGCAGAAAATAAAACGGTAATTTCAAATGAAACTGCAATTAAACATGAAATGCTGCAGAGAATTGAAGAAGAGATGGGGAAGCTTGTTGGGATGGAGGATATAAAAAAGATAATAAAAGAAATATATGCTTGGATTTATGTGAATAAAAAAAGACAAGAAAAGGGATTGAAGTCAGAGAAGCAAGTACTTCATATGCTGTTTAAAGGGAATCCAGGTACAGGGAAGACAACTGTTGCTAGAATGATAGGAAAATTGCTGTTTGAGATGAATATTCTATCGAAAGGCCACTTGGTTGAAGCTGAACGTGCTGATCTTGTAGGAGAGTACATCGGCCATACAGCCCAAAAAACAAGAGATTTAATAAAAAAAGCAATGGGAGGTATTTTGTTTATTGATGAGGCGTATTCTTTAGCTCGAGGAGGAGAGAAGGACTTTGGAAAAGAAGCAATTGATACGCTTGTAAAACATATGGAAGATAAACAACATGGTTTTGTATTGATTTTAGCTGGATATTCAAGAGAGATGAATCACTTTCTTTCATTAAATCCAGGGCTTCAATCTCGTTTTCCATTTATTATTGAGTTTGCGGATTACTCGGTAAATCAGCTATTGGAAATTGGGAAGAGAATGTATGAAGATCGTGAATATCAGTTATCAAAAGAAGCTGAATGGAAATTTAGGGATCATTTACATGCGGTGAAGTATTCGTCGCAAATTACATCGTTTAGTAATGGGCGATATGTACGGAATATTGTTGAAAAATCAATTCGTACACAGGCGATGCGGTTGTTGCAAGAAGATGCGTATGATAAAAATGATTTAATTGGAATATCGAGTATGGATTTGATGCTCGAAGAGGAGACGCACAGTACATAAACTGTGCGTCAATTTTTGTGTATAAGTTCGTTTACTCTTTTTTTGCTTTTTCTTGGTGTGTTTTATGGAAGTGTTCCATTTTAGCGCTCTTTTCGTGTGCTGAATTAGGATCGTGTCCAAATTGATTTACTGAGCTTTTTTGAGCTCCTTTATTAACGTGGTTTGTCATTTGTATTCACCTCACTTTAAAAATTAGTATAAACATTATATAAAGAAAAAATCGTTAGAAAAGAAAAACCTCTTTACGATATGTAAAGAGGTTAGATTGCTATTTATGCATTGAACGTTCTTTCGTTTCGATACGTCTGTGCGGTAAATGCCATTTGTAATGAATAGAAACCATGCGGAAGCAAACAATTAAAATGAATAGAATGTAAAGAGCCCAATCGCTAACAATAATTTGAGCTCCAATTAAGAAACCTGCTAAAATTGTCCAAAAGGCATATACTTCAGCTCGAAGAACGAGAGGTTTTCTGCGGGCTAAAAGATCGCGAATGATACCGCCGCCGATACCAGTTAAAACAGCTGCTACAATTGTGGCGCTAATTGGTAAATTTAATTTTTGGGCATATAATGCTCCTTGTACAGCAAATGCCGATAAGCCGATAGCGTCAGTGATATTTTCCCACTTTTTCCAATGTCTAATTAACTTATTTGGAAAAAGAAAAATAATAGTCATTGATAAAAGTGCGATTTGGAATAACATGTCTTGTTGCCAAAACGCGACAATCGGATAACCGATTAATAAATTACGAAGGGCACCTCCCCCAAATGCGGTTGCCATTCCTAAAATATACACCCCGAAAATATCATAATCCTCTTCCATTGCAACAATGGCTCCGCTTAGTGCGAAAGCGATTGTGCCTATGATGCTAAAAATCTCCCATGCCATGAATTTTCTCCCCCGCTAACTAGATGAAATGTGCTTCCTCTGCTATTATATTAGAAGGTTTAAATTTCGAAAAGGATGAGTGAACATATTTGATGGAAGAAAAAGAAAAAGTCATATTAGTAGGCTGTCAATTGCCACAAGATGATGATGAAAAATTTATGCATTCCATGAAAGAGCTTGCATCACTAGCGAAGACTGCACGAGCAGAATTGTTAGTGTCAACAACGCAAAAACGACCAAAGTTTCATCCGGCAACTTACATAGGTAAAGGGAAATTAGAAGAGCTTACAATGTTAACTGAAGAGTTAGAGCCGGATGTTATTGTATTTAATAATGAATTAACGCCGAGTCAAATTCGGAATTTATCCTCAGTATTAGATGCGAGAGTAATTGATCGAACGCAACTAATACTGGATATTTTTGCGCAACGTGCGAAGTCGAGGGAAGGTAAGCTTCAAGTAGAATTAGCTCAGTTGCAATATACAATGCCGCGTCTTATGGGGCAAGGATTGTCCTTATCGCGTCTTGGTGGTGGTATTGGAACAAGAGGACCGGGTGAGACGAAATTAGAGACGGATCGTCGTCATATTCGATCGCGTATTGATGAAATAAAGAAACAACTTGCAGTTGTTGTGGAACATCGAAAAAGATATCGTGAGAGAAGAAAAGATAATAAAGTATTTCAAGTGTCATTAATAGGGTATACAAATGCAGGGAAATCGACACTGTTTAATAGATTAACGGAAGCTGATACGTTTGAAGAAAACCTTCTGTTTGCAACATTAGACCCAACGACAAGGAAGATGCCGTTACCTTCTGGTTATACAGTATTACTAACTGATACTGTTGGTTTTATACAAGATTTACCTACTTCATTAATCGCTGCTTTTCGTTCAACACTGGAAGAAGCGGGGGAAGCAGATGTCATTTTACATGTAGTTGATTCCGCGGATCCTAACTACATAGGGCATGAAAAAACAGTAAAAAGATTATTATCAGAACTTGAAATTAACCATATTCCTGTTATTACGTTATATAATAAAAAAGATGAATTACATCAAAACTTTATTCCGTTTCCGAAAAGTGATTTCTTAATGACTAGTGCTTTTGAAGAAAGTGATTTATTGCGTATAAAAGAAGCGATAGAAACGAAGATGAAGAAAGAAATGGATCGTTATCGAGTGGAAATCCCTCCGAGTGAAGGTAAGTTGTTAACGCTTTTAAAGACGGAAACTCTATTAGCAAAGATGGAGTTTCTAGAAGATAAATTTGTATATGATTGTGCAGGGTATATTTTTACTCATTCATCGCTTAATGTGCAATTAAAGAGATTTTTAGTGGAAGAAGGAGAAAATAAAAATGTTTGATCGTTTGAAAAATGGAGAAAAAATTGCTCCAATCGTAAAAGAAGTAGAGAGTCAGATTACAGAAGTACATAAACGTGCGGATGAAGTAATTGAAAGCAATCAGTTTCGTGTATTAGAAAGTTTTCGTAAACATAAAATTAGTGACTCGCATTTTATCCCGACAACAGGTTATGGTTATGATGATATTGGCCGTGATACGTTAGAAAAAGTGTATGCTGATGTATTTGGGGCGGAAGCTGGACTTGTTCGTCCGCAAATTATTTCAGGTACTCACGCTATCTCTACAGCGTTATTTGGTATTTTACGCCCGGGAGATGAGTTATTGTATATCACTGGGAAACCGTATGATACGTTAGAGGAAATTGTTGGTGTGCGTGGGAAAGGTGTAGGTTCATTTAAAGAATATAATATCGGTTACAATGCAGTTCCGCTAACTGAAGCTGGGCTTGTTGATTTTGAGGCTGTTGCAGCAGCGATTCATAATAATACGAAAATGATCGGTATTCAGCGCTCGAAAGGTTATGCTACTCGTCCATCGTTTACTATTTCTCAAATTAAAGAGATGATCGCGTTTGTTAAAGAAATTAAACCTGATGTTGTTGTGTTTGTAGATAACTGTTATGGCGAGTTTATTGAAGAGCAAGAGCCATGTCATGTTGGTGCAGATTTAATGGCGGGTTCGCTTATTAAAAACCCGGGCGGCGGAATTGTTAAAACTGGTGGTTATATTGTCGGGAAAGAACAGTATGTTGAAGCGTGTGCATATCGTTTAACTTCTCCGGGAATTGGCGCGGAAGCTGGAGCGTCTTTATACAGTCTGCAAGAAATGTATCAAGGGTTCTTCTTAGCGCCACATGTTGCAGGACAAGCGCTGAAAGGTGCAATTTTTACAGCTGCGTTTTTAGAAAAGTTAGGAATGAACACGTCACCAGCGTGGAATGCACCAAGAACAGACTTAATTCAATCTGTTCAATTTGATGATAAAGACCGTATGATTGCCTTCTGCCAAGCGATTCAATATGCATCTCCAATTAATTCGCATTTTACTCCGTATGCAAACTATATGCCAGGCTATGAAGATGATGTAATTATGGCTGCGGGAACATTTATTCAAGGTGCAAGTATTGAATTGTCTGCTGATGGTCCAATTCGTCCGCCTTATGTTGCTTACGTCCAAGGTGGGTTAACTTATTCACATGTGAAGATTGCGATTTGTTCTGCAATTGATGCATTAATTGAAAAAGAATTATTAACAATTTCTTAAGGGGAAGCTGTCGATTTCGGCAGCTTTTTTCGTATAAAAGTAATGATTTATGCGATTAGAAAAAGAATGAAAAAATTCATAAAAAAAATTATAAAAAATCATGTAAGAAAAGCTAACATCTATTGACACTAAACATAACATAGTATAAAATGAGAAGCAGTTAAGGCGAAGGAGGAACTGAAAAATGAAAGAAGATAGACGTTCTGCCCCGCTGTTTCCTATTGGTATTGTTATGGATTTAACACAATTGTCTGCACGTCAAATTCGCTACTATGAAGAGCATAATCTTGTTTCTCCAACCCGTACAAAGGGGAATCGTAGATTATTTTCATTTAACGATGTAGATAAGTTGTTAGAAATTAAAGATTTGTTAGATCAAGGCTTGAATATGGCTGGTATTAAACAAGTGTTACTAATGAAAGAAAATCAAACAGAAGCAGTGAAAGTAAAAGAAGAAACGAAAGAAATTTCAAAAACTGAGCTTCGCAAAATACTTCGAGATGAACTACAACATACAGGTAGATTCAATCGAACTTCATTGCGACAAGGTGACATTTCAAGATTTTTTCACTAAAGATAACTGATTCTGAAGGCGATTAGAGGGACTAAGGAGGAATTTATAATGTCTAGATACACAAAAGAAGATATTTTCCGTTTGGCGAAAGAAGAGAATGTAAAGTATATCCGTTTACAATTTACGGACCTTTTAGGGGTAATTAAAAACGTAGAGATTCCAGTGAGACAATTAACGAAAGCTCTTGATAACAAAATGATGTTTGATGGATCTTCGATTGAAGGTTTCGTACGTATTGAAGAATCTGATATGTATTTATATCCTGATTTAGACACTTGGGTAATTTTCCCTTGGACAGCTGAAAAAGGTAAAGTAGCTCGACTAATCTGTGATATTTACAATGCAGATGGCACTCCATTTGATGGAGACCCACGTAACAACTTAAAACGTGTGTTAAAAGAAATGGAAGCTTTAGGATTTTCAGACTTCAATCTTGGACCAGAGCCAGAATTCTTCCTATTTAAGGTTGATGAAAAAGGAAATCCAACATTAGAACTAAACGATAACGGTGGATACTTCGACCTTGCGCCGATGGATCTAGGGGAAAACTGTCGTCGTGATATCGTTCTTGAACTTGAAGAAATGGGATTTGAAATTGAAGCATCTCACCATGAGGTTGCTCCAGGGCAGCACGAAATTGACTTTAAATATGCAAATGCAATTCGCTCATGTGATGACATTCAAACATTCAAACTTGTTGTAAAAACAATTGCTCGTAAACATGGTTTACACGCAACGTTTATGCCAAAACCACTATACGGTGTGAACGGTTCAGGTATGCACTGTAACTTATCATTATTTAAAAATGGTGAGAACGTATTCTTTGATGCAAACGGTGACTTACAATTAAGTGATGATGCTCGTCACTTCATCGCAGGTATTTTAAAACATGCACCAGCATTTACAGCGATAGCAAACCCAACTGTAAACTCATACAAACGTCTAGTGCCTGGATATGAAGCGCCTTGTTACGTAGCATGGTCTGCACAAAACCGTAGTCCGTTAGTACGTATCCCTGCATCTCGTGGTATTAGTACACGCGTAGAAGTACGTAGTGTTGACCCAGCTGCAAACCCATATTTAGTAATGGCTACATTATTAGCTGCAGGTCTTGATGGAATTAAAAACAAATTAACTCCACCAGCAGCAGTAGATCGTAACATCTATGTAATGACAAAAGAAGAGCGCGAAGAAGCAGGTATCGTTGACTTACCAGCAACATTAGCGCAAGCATTAGTTACATTACAATCTAATGAAGTAGTATGCGGTGCACTAGGAGAACACTTACTTGAGCACTTCATCGAAGCGAAAGAGATTGAGTGGGATATATTTAGAACACAAGTTCACCAATGGGAACGCGATCAATATATGTCTCTATACTAAGAGAGAGAAGCCTTGATACTACGGTATCAGGGCTTTTTTTAGCTTTTTTAAGTGAAGTTATTGGATTGTTTTTGATTTCCTTGAATCATTTTACTAAGAAAATTTTTTCGATAGAATCGATCTTCTCTTTTTTTTAATTACTTGTGCTATAACTTAATAATTTTTTACTGCCTGTACGACGCGACCAATGATTTTTACGTCCTCATCTGCAAGGTTGTAAGTTTGTGGCTTGTGAATCGAATCATTACTCAATGGTATTAACGTAATGATACTTAGTTATAAAACAGTCTTATTCAGGGATTCGTCAGTTTATTTTCTAAATTTAGGCAATAAATATAGCTTAGTACCTTGCAATAAACAATACCGAGTGGTATATTATGGATAAGATAGGTACTGTGCATTGAACAGTACTAAGATAGGAAAGGAGGATGGCACTTGAACGTTCAGTTTAAAAAAGGTGTGCTTGAACTTTGTGTATTAGCACTTGTAAAACGTAAAGATAGTTACGGTTATGAACTTGTTCAGCAAATTTCTAATAAATTTTTAATATCGGAAGGGTCAGTATACCCTTTATTACGTCGTTTGACGAAAGAAGGGTATTTTCAAACGTATTTAAAGGAATCTACGGAAGGGCCACCTCGTAAATATTATCAATTAACAGAGCAAGGGGAGACGCAATTTCATTTGTTAGTAACAGAATGGTGTGATTTTGCGAAAGGGGTACAAGAAATTATTGAAGGGGTGGAATGGGATGAGTAAAGAAGGGTTTCTTAAAGAATTATCAAGTTATCTTAGAAAGTTACCAGAGGAAGAGAGGCAAGATATTTTATTGGATTATGAAGAGCACTTTCAGTTTGGACTAGAAGAGGGGAAAACTGAATCAGAAATAATACAAGGCCTTGGTTCTCCGAAAGTAATAGCGAAAGAATTACTTGCGATGTATCGCTTCGATGAAATGAAAAAAAATCCATCGACTTCAAATGTGACAAGAGCTGTTATGGCAGCGATTGGACTTAGTTTGTTTAATTTTATTATTGTGTTAGGACCGTTAGTCGCAATTATTGCTTTTATATTTTCTTTTTGGATCGGTGGTATTGCTAGTGTAGTAACACCATTTTTCGTTATTGGAAAAGTATTTATGGGTACTTTTATATGGTTGGATCTTTTCGTTAGTATAACGTTTGTTGGAGTAGGTTTATTGTTATGTATTATCGCTTTTTATAGTACAAAGTGGTTTAAGAGATTGTGTGTACGATATGTAATATGGAACTTCAAAATGATAAAAGGAGAGTAAATGATGAAAAAACTATTTTTAATCGCTATTGCTTGTATCATTATTGGAGTAATAGGAATTTCCCAAACATATGAAAAAGCAGTACAAACTGCTAAAAAAGGCGATAAAGAAAATGTAATTAAAAACGAAACATTAAAAAATATAGAAGTTAAGTTAGATGCCGGGGATATTATTGTCCAAAAATCTCCTGACTCTTCTTTTTATATCAAGCAATCAGGAGATGTACGTAAACAAGAGATTCGTATCGCAGAAGATGGTGACACATTAAAAGTTATTGGGGAAAGAGAAAAAGGTGCTTCATTTGATTTTTCTTTTTACGATTTTAGGTTTCAAACGTCTAAATTGACTCTCCTTGTGCCCGAACGCTCTTACCAAGATGTAAAAGTAAATTCATCTGCTGGACAAATCGAAATGAGTGATGTGAAAAGTGATAGCGTAAGTGTTAGAACACTTGCTGGAGAAGTAGAGTTGAAACAAATAACGGCTAAGAATGTGGAGGGATCGACAAAAGCTGGTGAGGTGAATTTTAAGAAGGTATTAGGGAAAGTGATCGCAAAAACAACAAGTGGGGAAATAAATATTCAAGATCATGATTCTAAGTATAATCTAGAAGCAAGTTCAACTGCGGGAGATATAGATATTACTTTATCGGAAAAACCACAAGATGCGGTAATTACTGGGCAAAGTGCTGCCGGAGATGTAACAATTTTTAATGAAGAAAATAAAAACGTAACAATTGGAAATGGTAGTAAAAAGATTAGTGGTAAAACGGCTGCTGGAGATGTGACGATTAAAACTCGTTAATAAGAAATAGAATGCATGGAAATCTATCAAAATACAAAAAAGAAGATAATTACCTTATATAAATAAGGTAATTATCTTCTTTTTATTATTTTTTAATGTAAATCACGATATACGCCAATTACTTTCCCGATAACTGACACTTGTTTTAAAATGATAGGTTCTAATGAAGAATTTTCTGGTTGTAAACGGAAATGGTCTTTTTCTTTATAGAAACGTTTAACAGTTGCTTCATTATCTTCTGTTAAAGCGACTACAATTTCACCATTATATGCAGACTGTTGTTGGCGAACAACAACTAAATCTCCATCGAAAATACCAGCTTCAATCATACTATCTCCAGAAATACGTAACATGAACACTTGGTCTGCTCCAGCAACAATACTAGCTGGAAGTGGGAAATGTTCCTCTACGCTTTCGACCGCTGTAATTGGTAAACCAGCAGTAACTTTTCCGACAATTGGAACTTGAATAACAGATTGTGTTTCCGTATCCATTCGGTCTTCACCTAAAATTTCAATGGCACGTGGTTTTGTTGGATCGCGTCGAATGTATCCTTTTTCTTCTAATCGTGATAAATGTCCGTGCACTGTAGAACTAGAAGCGAGGCCGACTGCTTGACCAATTTCACGTACGGAAGGTGGATATCCTTTTTCTTGTACTTTTAGCTTAATAAAGTCGAGAATGTCTTGCTGGCGTTTCGTTAACTTTTCCATGTTTTCTAACACCTCGTTTTCTTTCATTTTTCTTATTAATAAGTATAACATGTGAAAAAACATTCTACAAACATAAGTTCGAACAAATGGCGGATTTATGTTACACTATAGGGAAATAATAGGGAGAAAGAGGGGTTCAAAATGAATGCAATTATTTATGCACGTGTGAGTACAACGAAAGAAGCGCAAGAAACATCATTATTACGTCAAAAAGATGAATTATTGCATTTAGCTGAGCGCTATCAAATGAATGTTACTAAGGTGATTGAAGAGCAGGCTAGTGGATATACAATTGAACGTGACGGTATATTAGAGGTGTTGGATACAATTCGAGACGAACAAATTGATGTGTTACTTATACAAGATGAAACGCGTCTTGGTAGAGGAAATGCGAAGATCGCGTTAATGCATTGTTTACATAAAGAAGGCATAAAAGTATATACGCATACACATAACGGTGAATTACAATTGTCGGATTCTGATTCGATGGTATTAGATATTATTGGTATTGTTGAAGAATATCAAAGAAAGATTCATAATATGAAAATTAAACGAGGTATGCAACGTGCAGTAGAAAAAGGTTATCGTCCAGAAAAAAATTTAAAAAATCGTCATTTAAGTGTAGGAAGAGAGAAAAAAGAAGTGCCAATTGAGGAAATTGTACGTTTGCGAAAAAGTGAACTCACGTTTGAAGAAATTGCAGCAACATTACGTGGATTTGGTCATAATGTTTCAAAGGCGACTGTACATCGTAGATATGTAGAGTATACGAAGCAATTGCTTGATAAAGAAGAGTAACTATTGTATGATAATAATCAGTTTTGATTAGAAGGGGGATTCGAGATGATTAATCACGAACTCGTTGAACGCATTAACTTCTTAGCGAAAAAAGCAAAAGCTGAAGGTTTAACTGAAGAAGAGCAACGTGAGCGTCAATCGCTACGTGAACAATATTTAAAAGGATTTCGTCAAAATATGTTAAACGAACTTAAAGGTATTAAAGTTGTTAACGAAGAAGGTACAGATGTTACACCGACGAAATTAAAAGCTTTAAAAAAGCAAGATAATGCAAAATTAAATTAAAAGATGGGCGAAGCCCATCTTTTTTATTTGTAAAAATCGTTATTTAATAACTTTCCAGTTGTTATTAACTGTTGCTTCTATCGTTTTATGTTCCAATATATAATTAGCGATAAGTTCAGACATATCTGTGGGTATATCTTTTACTACTGGTTTGTTTTGAAACATAAAGAAATTTCCCCCGCCACTTGCACGATAATTATTCATTACAACGTCATATTCTTCATTCATATTAAGAGGAGCACTGTTATGCTGTAAAGATTCTACTCTTTCACCAATTGGTTTTGAAATGTTTAATACGTATGAAATCCCTTCCCACATATCATAATTATAATGTTGTGGCTTTGGTTCTATGTAGGTAGGACTTATGGTGATTGATCCATCTGTTTTTAATGTGAAATAAGAAGCAGAGAGTTCAAGAGCATTTTTTATATCTGCTCCAGTTATTTTAATTACTTTTAATGTGTTTGGATAAATATAATTAGAAACGATATCACGCATTGTTACATGTTCCGGGAAACCTGGAGATGTATTATGGAACAAACTTGTACAAGAAATTGATACATTAGCTATATTCATCTGTATTTTATTTATGAATTCTATAAAAGGATGATCATGCAAACGAGTTTGCATAGCATCTGAAATTTGCATGTCCCCTTGAATGATTCCAATAGGTTGATCAAGCCACTTTTGTGTTTTCTTTTCGTAATCGGCTACCAATGAAAGTACATCTTGGTCCGCCTCAAATCCTTGTACAGATAATAATTCAGAAGAACTCTCTTTTTTCACCCATTTATGTTTCGTTTTTTCGAATGTTACTTTTACTTTTCCAACTGAGTGTCCATTGCATCCGGTCTGTAAAATTGTTACACCGTTAGCCATTGTGTGAGAAATTTCCCGGTGTTGGTGGCCTGTTAATAAGATATCTATGCCTTCAATTTCATGGCACATTGCATATCCTTGGTTTTCTCCTGTTAACACTTCAGTCGGTACCCCGGTTTGTAAATCTCGTTCAACTCCCCCGTGATACGCTACGACTAGTAAATCTGGTTTCTCATGTTCGCGAATATAAGAAACCCATTCTTTTGTAGTCTTTAATGCATCTTCAAATAGTAAATCTTTAATGTGATGGGACTGTTCCCAATTTGGTATGTAATGTGTTGTTACCCCATGCCTATCCACTTAAGAATGGAAACACAATGAACTTTCGTTCATATAACCAAAAAACTCTCGAAATATTTGGTATCTTTAAAAATGGGCATACCAAATAAACCTAGATA